>NZ_SMLD01000120.1:0-28123 GCF_004352805.1 Nonomuraea mesophila | reverse complement strand
CCCTGGAGGCGGACGCCCCGAGCCGGCCGGCTCACGACCCCGGTCAGATCGGTACGCGGGCCAGGGCGCCCGCCTCCAGGGCCACCCAGATCGCCCCGTCGGGCCCGGCCGTCAGCCCGTGCGGCTCGCTCCTGCGTGGTCCGTCCGGCCCGTCCGGCAGGCGGGGGAGCGGATGGTGGTCGATGACGCCGTCGGTCGTGATGCGGCCGAGGCGGCCGGCGGCCCATTCGGTGAACCAGAGGGCGCCGTCGGGGCCGGTGATGATGGCATGCGGGCGGGCCTCCCGGTCGGGCAGGGCGAATTCGCGGATGCCGCCCGCGGTGTCGATCCGGCCGACCTGACCCGCGCCGATCTCCACGAACCACAGCGCCCCGTCGGGGCCCAGCGTGATGCCCACCGGCGCGCCGCCCTCCGTGGGGAGCGGGTGAACGGTCACCTTGCCCTCCATCGACACGCGGCCGATGGCGTTGCCCTGGTTGAGGGTGAACCAGAGGGCGTCGTCGGGACCCGCCGTGAGGAACGCGGGCATGCCGCCCTCCACCGGCACCTCGAACTCGCTCAGCGTCCCGTCGGCCGCGACGCGCCCGATCCTGCCGCTCTGCATCTGGGTGAACCACATGGCGCCGTCGGGGCCCGCGACGATGCCGTAGGGGGAGTCGGCCGGGTAGGCCGTCACCTGCCCGCCGGCGGTGATGCGGCAGACCCGGCCGCCCTTGCCCTCCGCGAACCACAGGGCCCCGCCGGGACCCGGCGTGATCACGGTCGGCTGGCCGTCGGCCGGGTCGAGCTGGTGGATCGCCGGCTCCTGACCGGGCACCAGCCTCCCGACACGTCCCTCGTGGGCGAGCGTGAACCACAGGGCTCCGTCCGCCCCCGTCGTGATGCCGTACGGAGAGCCGGCACTGATCATGGTCAACATATGGTTCCCCCCATGAGGACGATCTCGTTACCTCGGAAACGCCGGGTGAGAGCCCGGTCGTGTGACACCACGACGAGGGTGCCGTCGTAGGAGTCGAGCGCCTGCTCCAGCTCCTCGGCCAGCACCGGTGACAGATGGTTGGTCGGCTCGTCGAGCAGCAGCAGGTCGTGCTCCCGCCCCAGCAGCCTGGCCAGCGCCAGCCTGCGCTGCTGCCCGACCGACAGGGCGCCCGCCTTCTGGTCGAGGGTGTGCGGCCGGAAGAGGCCGGTGGCCAGCAGGGCGTCCCGGCGCTCGTCGGGGTAGCCGGCGCCGTACGCGTCCAGCACGGTCTGGTCCGGGTCGAACGCGACCTCCTGCGGAAGGAACCCGACCCTGCACCCGACTGCGCACCCGGCCCTGCACCCGACTGCGCACCCGGCCCTGCACCCGACTGTGCATCCGGCCCTGCACCCGACTGTGGACCCGGCCCTGCACCCGGCCCTGCACCCGGCGTGCTCGGCGATGGTCCGCAGCAGCGTGGACTTGCCCGCGCCGTTGGCGCCCGTGACCAGCAGGCGGTCACCTGCCCTGATCGTCAGCGCGTCCACCCGCAGCCGGTCACCGACCCGTACGTCCCGCAACTCCACGACCACGCGGGCCGGCGCATCCCCACGCTCGCCGGCGGTGGCACCGGCCGGCGCGGAGGGAGCGGTCGCCCCCGCCGCGCCCTCATGCTCGCCCGTCGTCGCCCGCGGCTCGCCCGCCGTGCCGTCATGCTCGCCCGCCGTCGCCCCTGGCGGGCCGTCGAACGAGCCGCGGAAACGGAGCGGGTCCGGCGGGCGGGGGACCGGGTCGGCCTCCAGCCGGCGCAGCCGCTCGTGGGCGTTGCGGACCCGGCTCGCGATCGAGCTCTGCACCCGCCCCGCGTTCCGGTCGTAGGCCATCTTGTTGTTGTCGCGCATCACCCGCCCCGCGGCCACCCGGTGCGCCGTGGTGGCCGCGTGCTCGCGCACCTGGCGCACCTCCTCGCGCCACGCCGCGTACGACTGCTCCCAGCGCGCCCTGGCCGCCGCCTTGGCGGCGAGGAAACCGGTGTAGCCGCCGCCGAACCGCGTGACGGCGCCCCGCTCGACCTCGAACACCGCCGTGGCCACCCGGTCGAGGAAGATCCGGTCGTGGGACACGGCGACCACCGTGCCCCGGTGCTCGCGCAGGCGGTCCTCAAGCCAGGCGAGCGCCGACGCGTCGAGGTGGTTGGTCGGCTCGTCGAGCAGCAGCACCCGGGGCGAGGCGGCCAGTACGCAGGCCAGGCCGAGCCGCGCCTGCTCGCCGCCCGACAGGCTCGACAACACGCGGTCGCGGCCCACGTGGGCGAGGCCGAGGCCGTGAAAGGCCCGGTCCACGCGCGCGTCCGCGTGCCAGCCGCCGCGCGCCTCGTACGCCGTGAGCAGCTCGCCGTACTCGTCCATGACGTCGTCGGTGAGCGAGGACTCCAGCTCGCGCATCCGGCGCTCCATGGCGCGCAGGCCGGCCAGTGCGGCGTCGATCACCTGCTGGACCGTGCGGGACTGCGGCAGCCCCTGCGTCCGGCCGAACGTCTGGTCGAGCGTCTGGCCGAGGTAGCCGGCGTCGTCCGGCACGGTGACCTCGCCGTCGTCGGGCGTCTCGACCCCGGCCAGCAGCCGGAGCAGGGTGGACTTGCCCGAGCCGTTGTCGCCGACGACGCCCGCCCGCTCGCCGGGGCCCACGGACATGGACGCGTCGACGAGCACGGCGCGGTCGCCGTAGGAGTGGGAAACCTTGCGGAGGCTGATCAGGATAGAACTCCAATCGCAACTGATGTAGCTTTAGTGTGCCACGCCGGGGAAGCTAATGCAACTGGAGTAGATTTTGCAGTCGAACAAGCGGCCGGGCGGGCGGAGCGCGCGCGTGCGCGACGCCGTACGCCGGGCGACGCTCGCCGAGCTGGGCGAGCACGGCTACGCGGGCTTGACGGTGGAGAACGTCGCCGAGCGTTCAGGGGTGCACAAGACGACGGTCTACCGGAGGTGGGGCAACGTCGCGGGGCTCATCTCCGACGCTCTCGACCTGGCCACCGACGAGCCGTGGCCGATCCCCGACACCGGCTCGATCGAGGGTGACCTGCGGGGCATCGTCCAGCTGGTGCGCAGCGGGTTCGACGATCCGGAGCTGGGGCCGGTCTCGTCGGCGTTCGTGGCGGCCGCCATGCAGAGCCCCGACGCGGCGCGGGCGCTGCACGAGTTCTTCGCGGCGCGGCACGAGCAGTCGGCCGAGGTGGTCCGGCGGGCGGTCGCGCGGGGCGAGCTGCCGGGCCACGTGGACGTCCACGAGGTGATCAGGGTCGCGGTCGCCCCCGTCTACTACCGGCTGTTCGTCGCGCACGAGCCGGCGACCGAGCAGGACGTCGACCGCGCCGCCGACGCCGCGCTCGCCGCCGCCCGCGCCGGCGTCCTCTGAGCCGGGCCACGGGCGAAGTGCGCCCGCCGGCCGGCGTCGTCCGAGCGCGCGCTCAGGGCTCCTGGTGGGCGCGCAGCTCGAAGTCGTCGAACGTCGTCTTCAGCAGTGACGTGCCGTCCTTCGCCGTACGCGCGAACAACCCCACATTGCCGTTGCCGATCCCGTTGGGGTCGTCCACCTGGTGCACCCGCTGGTCGTTCACCCACATCGTCAGCCGCACGGTCGTCCCCCGCTGCTCGCACGACGCCACGATGCGGGCGGGCTTGCCGGGCAGCCCGTCGACCTGCACGGGCTGGGCCAGCGTGCCGCCGGCGCCGTCGAAGATGCGCCGGATCCTGGCCTGTCCCTTCGTGTCGATCCCGAACTCGTAGTAGGTGTCGTCCTCGGGGTTGTGGCAGTAGACGCCGTATTCGCCGGCGCCCTCCGCCTTCTCGACCTCGGAGGTGACGGCGACCACGACGGACGACGGCAACATCGGCGTGGGCGTGGCCGACGGGTCGGGCGTGGTCGTGGGCTCGGCGATGAGGAAGGGGATGGGTGCCTCCGCCCAGCGCTCCTCGGTGTACTTCTCCACGTCCAGCCCGTAGGTGCCGTCCGTGCGGTAGCCGTAGCTGGAGCTCTGGTCCGGGTCGTAGGTGCCGTTCCAGCCGCCGGTGGTCTGCGTGAAGTCCTCGCGGTAGAGGACGCGCAGGTCGTCGGGCGGCCCGTCGGAGCCGAGCAGCGTCCACGCGGTCAGCCCGCCGGCCACGACCAGCGCCGTGGACGCCGCGATCCCCGCGATCAGCTTGCCGCGCCCTTCCGCCGCGCCCGGCCGCACGGCGGTGTAGGCGGCGGTGGCGGCCTGCTGCCAGGTCACCTGTACGGTCTGCGCCGCCTGCTCGGGAGCGGCCGACCGTCCGACGAGGTGGTCGAGCAGCTGCTGCGCGGTCGGCCTGGCCGCCGGGTCCTTCCGCAGCGCGGCCCCGACCAGCTCGCGCAGGCCGGGTTCGACGGCGGTGAGGTCGGGTTCGGTGTTGAGCACCTGGTAGACGATCGCCGGCAGCGTGTCGCCGCCGAAGGGCGCCCGCCCGCTGGCCGCGTACGCCACCAGGCAGCCCCACGAGAACACGTCGCAGGCGGGGGAGACCGGATCGCCCCTCAGCACCTCGGGAGCCATGTAGCGGGGCGTGCCGACCAGCTCGCCCGTGCCCGTGACGCCGCCGAGCGTGTCGAGGGCCCGCGCGATGCCGAAGTCGATCACCCGCGGGCCGACGGGGGACAGCAGCACGTTGGACGGCTTGAGGTCCCGGTGCACGACCCCGGCGCCGTGGATGGCGGTGAGCGCGGTGGCGACGCTGACGGCCAGCGCGTCGAGGCTGGACCCGCGGAGGGGTCCTGAGCGGTGTACGGCCTCCTCCAGGTTGGGGCCCGGCACGTATTCGGTGACCACGTAGAGCTGGTCGCCGTCGAGAGCGGCCTCGATCACCGCGGCGGTGCAGAACCTGCGCACCCGCTGGGCCGCGTCGGCCTCGCGCCGGAACCGCATGCGGAACTGCTCGTGCTGGGTGAGTTCCGGGTTGATCACTTTGACGGCGACCCGCTGCCCGGTGGGGTCCTCGGCAAGGTGGACCGTGCCCATCCCGCCTCGGCCCAGCACGTTCAGCAGCCGGTAGCGCCCGATCTGGGATGTTTCACCGCTCACGCCGCGCTAGCTTACCGATCCCGGCCCGTTCGGCGCAGACCCGTACGGAACCCGTGTTCGCCGGCACGCGCCACGGCGTTCCCTTCCCCCCGTACGAGGGAAGAAGGGCAGCCTCGGGGGCAGGGTGAACGACTTGCGTTCCGGGCGCTGAGAACATATGTTCGATAGGTAAGCGCCCGCCTTCCCCCGGGCGGCTCCACATACAGACCAGAGCCGGCGGGGAGAAGCGTCTTGAGCAGACTCTATGGCGATCCGATAGAGGTGTGGACCAGAGACGGCGAGCCGACCCAGTTCGTCTGGCGCGACCGCCTCTATCTCGTGCGCCGGATCCTCGACCACTGGGTGGTCGCGCGCGAATGGTGGAAGACGAACGAGGGCGATCCGGGCGAGCGCCGGTTCTGGCGGGTCGAGGCGGGCCCCGGCCGCGAGGTGGGTTCCTACGAGCTGCGCTACGACACCGCGGGCAACGGCTGGCTGCTGCTGAGGGCGTGGGACTGATGGCGCCCCCGTTCCCGCACCTCAACGTGTGCTCGGCCTACTCCATGCGCTACGGCACCGCCTTCCCGCGCGCGCTGGTGAGCCGGGCGGCCGAGCACGGCATGGACATCCTGGCGCTGACCGACCGCGACGGGCTCTACGGCGCGATCAAACACGTCCAGGCGTGCGCGGAGGCCGGCATCGCGCCGGTGCTCGGCGTGAACCTCGCGCTCGACGTCCCGCCGCCCAGCCTGCTGCCAGGGCTGCCGCCGCCCCGCCGTCCCCGGACCGGCCCCGGCGCGGAGGACCGCGTCACGGTGCTGGCCCGCGGGCGCGGCTGGTCCCGCCTGTGCCGCCTGGTCACGGCCGCCCACCACGCCGGTGACGGAGCTCGGCGGGGCGAGCCCAGGCTGACCCGCGAGCTGGCCGGCGAGTGGGCGGGCGAGCCGGGCGGCGAGCACGGGTTCGGCGCCGAGGACGGGCTCGTGGTGCTGCTCGGCCCGAGGTCCGACGTGGGCCGCGCGGTGGCGGAACGCCGCGACGAGCAGGCCAGGACGCTGCTCGGCCTGTGGCGGGCCGCGGTGCCCGGTGTGGTGATCGAGCTGGTCGACCAGTACGGCTTCCGCGACGCCATCACGGCCGTGCGCATGCTCGCGCTGGCCGAGTCCGTGGGTGTGCCGGCCGTGCTGACCAACGCCACCCGCTACCTCGACCCGGCCGACCACCAGGTCGGCGACGTCCTCGACGCGGCCCGCCAACTCGTCCCGCTGCACCCTCGCCACCTCGACCGCACCACCTCGCACGCCTACCTCAAGAGCGGCAAGGAGATGAGGCAGGTCGCGGCCAAGGTCTGCGGCGCCGACCAGGAACGGGTCGCGAAGCTGCTGTTCACCACCCGGCGGCTGGCCGAGGCGTGCGCGATCGACCCCCGCAGGCTGCTCGCGCTCCGGAACGACCCGCCCGACCTGCACCTGCCCGAGATCGGCCGTGACCCGGTGCCGCTGCTGCGTCACCGGGTCGAGGACGGCCTGCTCGCGCGCGGCCTCGACCGTTCGGCCGACGCCAGGCGGCGCCTCCAGGACGAGCTGGCCATCATCGAGCGGAAGCGGCTGTCCGGATATTTCATCGCCGTGGCCGGCATCACCGACATGATCCGCGGCATGGGCGTCCGCTGCGCCATCCGCGGCTCCGGAGCGGGCAGCCTGGTCAACTACCTCGTCGGCATCGGCGAGGTCAACCCGCTCGACCACGGCCTGCTCATGGAACGGTTCCTGTCGGAGGGCCGCATCGGGCTGCCCGACATCGACATCGACGTCGAGTCGGCCCGCCGCCTCGACTGCTACAAGGCCATCTTCGAGCGCTACGGCGAGGCGCGCGTGGCCTGCGTGTCCATGATGGAGACCTACCGGGCGCGCAGCGCCATCCGCGACGTCGCCGGTGCGATGGGCCTGCCACCGCACGAGATCGACGCCATCGCCAAGGCGTTCCCGCACATCAGGGCCAAGCAGATCACCGCGTCGCTGAACGACCTGCCCGAGCTGCGTGAGAGCCGGCTCGGCGACGCGGGGCTGGAGCGGGTGTTCCGGCTGGCGGAGAAGCTCGACGGCCTGCCCAGGCACATCGCGCTGCACCCGTGCGGCGTGCTGGTCGGCAACGCGGGGCTGCGCGACAGGACGCCGGTGGAGCGCAGCCTGCTGGAGTTCCCGATGTCGCAGTTCGACAAGGAGGACGTCGAGGAGGCCGGGATGCTCAAGCTCGACGTGCTGGGCGTGCGGATGCAGTCGGCGCTGGCGTACGCGCTGGGCGAGATCAAGCGGGTCGACGACGTCGTGGTCGAGCTGGACACCCAGCAGGGGGACGACCCGGAGGCCCAGTACGTCCCCCACGACGACCAGGACACCTACGACATGATCAGCGCCGGCCGCACCCTCGGCTGCTTCCAGATCGAGTCGCCCGGCCAGCGCGAGCTGGTCGCCAAGCTGGAGCCGCGCAGGATGCACGACCTGATCGTGGACATCTCGCTGTTCCGCCCGGGGCCGGTCAACTCCGACATGGTCACCCCCTACCTGGAGGCCAGGCACGGGTGGCGCAAGCCGTACTACCCGCACGAGAGGCTGCGGCAGGCGCTGAAGGAGACGCACGGCGTCGTGGTGTTCCACGAGCAGGTGCTCAGGATCATCTCCGTGATGACCGGGCGCGACCTGTCGTTCGCCGAGCTGCTGCGGCGCACCCTGGACACCCCGGAGGGGCGCGAGCGGGTACGCCGGACGTTCGTGCCCCTGGCCAGGGCCAACGGCTTCGGCGACGCGGCCGTCGAACGGGCCTGGAAAGTGCTGGACGCGTTCGGGGCGTTCGGGTTCTGCAAGGCGCACGCGGCGGCGTTCGCGCTGCCCACCTACCAGTCGGCCTGGCTGAAGCGGCATCACACGGCGGCGTTCTTCGCCGGCGTGCTCACCCACGAGCCCGGCATGTATCCGCCGCGCGTCATCATCGACGAGGCCAGGCAGTGCGGCATCAAGATCCTGCAGCTCGACGTCAACAGGTCGGGCAAGGACTGGCAGGTCGAGCGGCTCGGGCCGCGCGTGCGGGTGCGCGTGCGCCCGTCCGAGCTGGGTGACGGCCCGGCGGGGCGGCGCGGCTTCCGCCAGGAGGAGATCGGCAAGGGGTACGCGTTGCGGGTGCCGTTCTCGGCGGTCAAGGGGGTGAGTGAGGCGGAGGTCGAACGCATGGTCGCCGGGCAGCCGTACACCTCGCTGGCCGACTTCTGGGACCGCGCCCGGCCCTCCCGGCCCACGATCGAGCGGATCGTCCAGGTCGGCGGCCTGGACGCGCTCCACGACCTGCACCCGGGCGGGCCCCGCTGGCGTCCGGGTGAGCTGACCCGCCGTGACCTGATCGCCCAGGTCGGAGCGCTCCAGCGGGCCTCGGGGACCGGCGTGCGGGCCGGCCCGCACAAGTCCAGACGTTACGCGCCCCCGCCCTCCCGGGAGGAACATCCGTCCGTGCAGCTCCCGCTCGGCTTCGGCGAGCACCTCCCGCCGGGCGAACTGCCCGAGATGACGGAGACGGAGATGGTCGAGGCCGAGCTGGAGATCCTCGGCATCGACGTCAGCCGGCACGTCATCAGCTTCCACGACGAGCTGCTCGACGCGCTCGGAGTGGTACGTTCCAGAGACCTGCTCGCCCAGCGCAACGGCACGGAGGTGCTGGTCGCGGGCGTCAAGGTGGCGACCCAGACGCCGGCCGTGCGCTCGGGCAAGAGGGTCATCTTCGCCACGCTCGACGACTCGACGGGGCCGGTCGACCTGACGTTCTTCGAGTCGGTGCAGGGGCGGTGCGCCTCGATCGTGTTCGGCTCGTGGCTCATGCTGGCCAGGGGAGTGGTCAGGCGCACGGGCACGCGGGCGGTGTCGGTACGCGCGATCGACTGCTGGAACCTGGTGGATCTGGACGCACTCCTGCGCTCCCAGGGCATCGAGGCGGTCCGTGCCGCCATCGCCCGGTCCGAGGAGGAACTCGCGGGGGTCGGGGGCCGCGCCATCGAATATCCCAACGGGTTCAGGCTCTCGCCCTACTCCGACATCGGCCCAGCCGTCACCGAACCGCCCAGGCGGCTCTGGCACGCCAGCCCCGGCAGCTCAGGCCCCACCGCCGCCTGAACCACCGCGCAGATCGGGTGCGGCGACCTAGCCGGCGCGTCCGATCGGGGTGGAGCCCGGGGCCGGGCGCGGCTCGGGGGCGAAGGCGCGTACGGCGCCGAGTTCCGCCTGCCGGGGTGCCCTGGTGCCCCGCTGGAGCCGGGTCAGCTCGCGTACGGTGGCCCCGCACAGCAGGGCCGCCAGCGCCGAGCAGGTCAGCTCCAGCATGCCCACCCCCGTCAGGTCGAGCTCCGACGAGCCGAACGGCAGCCGCACGGTGACCAGCGCCAGCATGGCCAGCCAGCTCACCCACCAGCCGGTCAGCAGCGCCAGCCACCGGCCGCGGCGGCCCGCGGGCGGCCGGGCGCCGCGCCACACCTCGTCGACCAGCACGGCCGGGGCGATCAGGTTGACGCCCGGGATCAACCAGGCGGCCGCCACGGGGCCGGTCGCGGCCGAGCGGTCGTTGGCCTGCCTGGCCCGCACGAGCCAGGTCACGTAGGCGGCGGCGACCGCGACGGAGGTGCCCGCCACCAGCATCATGAGCACCGCGAACATCGTCACCGCCCCGACCACGGCCTCCGCGTCGGCCCCTGTGGGCCGGCCGCCGAACGCGGCGAGCCGGGCGGCGAGGTCACGGCCCCACGCCTGCTCGAAGATCACGAGAGCTCCGATGGAGATGACCTGGGCGACCAGGGTCACGTGTACGGCGAGGGCGGCTCTCGCGGGCGATGCCTGGGTGTGGCGCACGTTGTTCTCCCATGGCCATGCGCTGAGGTTCTGACTCACTTGTATCCCGTGAGCCCTCCCGCTAATCAGCGCACCACGCCGGATTCCCACGCCCACGCCGCGATCTCCACGCGGTTCCTGACGCCGAGCTTGGCGAAGATGCTGCCGAGATGCGTCTTGACCGTCGACAGCGACACGAACAACTCCGCGGCCACCTCCTGGTTGGTGCGCCCCCTGGCGATCAGGCGTACGACGTCCAGCTCGCGATCGGTCAGCGGGTCGTTCGCCGGTGCCGGGGCACGCCGGGGCTGGGCCACGTGCTGGAGCAGGCGTACGGTCACCGACGGCGACACCAGCGCGTCGCCCGCCGCCGCGGCCCTGACGGCCTCGATCAGCAGGGTGGGCCCGCTGTCCTTGAGCAGGAACCCCGTCGCGCCGGAGCGCAGTGCTCCGTAGACGTACTCGTCCAGGTCGAAGGTGGTGACGATGACGACCCGCAGCGGGTTCTCGACCCCCGGCCCCGCCAGGACGCGGGTCACCTCGAGGCCGTCGAGCTTGGGCATCCTGATGTCGAGCAGGCACACGTCGGGCCTGAGCCGCCGGGCCTGCGCCACGGCCTCGGCGCCGTCGGCCACCGCGGCCACGACCTCCATGTCCGGCTGCGCGTCCAGAATCATCTGGAAGCCGGTGCGTACCAGTTGCTGATCGTCGGCGATGAGAACCCGAATAGTCACGCCCCAACTCTAGAGATCGGCCGTTCGGCCGATGCCCTTCTGGCCGCCCGGCCGATCCGCCGCACCCCCGGCCGCCCCGAGGCTGGACGTCATGAACGACGTGCTTGTTGGACGAGGCCTGGCCAAGAGGTTCGGGCAGACGGTCGCCCTGGGCGGTGTGGACATCGCGGTGCGCGCCGGCGAAGCCGTGGCGATCATGGGCCCGAGCGGGTCGGGCAAGTCGACGCTGCTGCACTGCCTGGCCGGGATCATGAAGCCGGACGCGGGCGAGGTGCACCTGCTCGGCGGGCGCATCGACGCCATGTCCGAGCGCAGGCGCAGCGCGTTGCGCCGCACCCGCTTCGGGTTCGTCTTCCAGTTCGGCCAGCTCCTGCCCGAGCTGCCCGCAGAGGAGAACGTGGCGCTCCCGCTCATGCTGGACGGCGTGCCCCGGGCGCAGGCGGTGCGCCGGGCACGCGAGTGGTTCGCGCCGCTCGGCCTGCAGACCATGGAGGGCAGGCGGCCCGGCGAGCTGTCCGGCGGCCAGGCGCAGCGGGTGGCCATCGCCAGGGCGCTGGTGAGCCGCCCGGCCGTGGTGTTCGCGGACGAGCCCACGGGGGCGCTCGACCAGCGCACGGGGCACGACACGATGCGGCTGCTCGCCGAGGCGACCAAGCACAACGAGGCGTCCCTGATCGTCGTCACCCACGACCCTGACGTGGCCGCGTGGTGCGACCGCACGGTCGAGGTCCGCGACGGCCTGATCGTGCCGAGCGGGGTGCGCGCGTGAACCTCGGCCTGACCTGGCGGCTGCTGAAAGGCGGCGGCAAGGGGATGCTCGGCACCTGGCTCACCTTGGGCGCCGTCGCCGTGTCCACGGCGCTGCTGCTGTTCGCGGTGGCCGCGAACTTCGCCTTCGAGGCCAGGGGCGAGCGCGGCGCCTGGCGCAACCCGGTGCCCGCGACGTCCGGCGCGGTGGCCGTCCAGGCGTCCCGCTACGACTACGTACGCGACCAGGCGATCAGCGTCGTCGACCTGGGCGCGCTCGGCCGGGCGCCCGCCCCGCCCGGCATGCCGCGCTTCCCCGCCCCCGGCGAGGTGTGGCTCTCGCCCGCGCTGGCCGAGCTGGCCGCGCGGCTGCCGGCCACCGAGCTCGCCGATCGCTACCCCGATCCCGCGGGCGTGCTCGGCGACGAGGCACTGGTCCATCCGGACGAGCTCGTCGCCGTCGTCGGCCACGAACCCGGCGCGCCCGCGCTGACCGCGAAGCGCAGCGACGACTGGGTCATCGCCAAGCCGCCCACCAAGGTGGCCGGCCTGACGGGCGCGCCGAGCGAGGACTCCGAGGCGTACCGGGTGCTGGCGCTCATCGCGAGCGTGCTCATGGTGGTGCCGCTGCTGGTGTTCGGCGGCGCCGCGGCCAGGCTCACGGTGGCCAGGCGCGACCAGCGGCTGGCCGCGCTGCGGCTGGTCGGCGCGACGCCGGGGCAGGTCGTCGCCATGACCGTGGCCGAGGCGATGATCGTCGCGCTGGCCGGCGCCCTCGCGGGAACGGTCGCGTTCGCCCTGGCCGTGCCGCTGCTGGCGGGCATCGAGATGCAGGGCGGCCCCTGGTTCGCGGCTGACCTGTTCCCCGGCCCGCTGGTCCTGGCCGCGGTGCTGGTCGCGGTGCCGCTGCTGGTGGGGCTCTCCGCGGTGATCGGGCTGCGGCGCGTCGTGGTGAGCCCGCTCGGCGTGGCCAAGCGGGAGACCCCGCCCGCCATGCGGTTCGTACGGGTGCTCGCCCTGCTGGCGGTGCTGGCCGTGTTCCCGACGCTGACCCGGAGCTCCAGCGTCACGATCATCGCCGTGGCGCTCGGCCTGGCGTTCCTCTGCGTCAACCTGGCCGGGCCCTGGGTGGTCGGGATGATCGGCAGGGTCACGGCCGCGAGCGCGCGCAGGCCGGCCCGGCTGCTGGCGGGCCGGCGGCTGGTGGACGACCCGCGCTCGGCCTGGCGCACGGTGAGCGGCGTGGCGCTGACCGGGTTCGTGGCGGGCTTCCTCGGCCTGCTCAGCCCGGGGGCGTTCGAGGGCGAGACCGGGCCGCCCCAGCTCCGGGTCACCGCGCCCGCCGGACAGGTGACGAAGGTGACCGGGCAGGCGCGCGAACGGCTGGAGCGGGCGAAGGTGACGGCCACCGTGGAGGCGTCGGACGACGTCGTCGTCGCCGCTCTGGGCAGCTCCGCCGACGCCGCCGCCGTCGACCGGGCGCGCACCGCGCTCGCCGGGCTCGTCCCCGGCCGCACTCCCACGACGAAGGCGGACGACCAGCGCTTCGGCGTGCAGATCCTGGCCGACGTCCGCGTGGGCACGATCGTCGTGCTGTCGGTGTCGTTCCTGGTGGCCATCGCCAGCGCGGGCATCACGGCCGCCTCGGCGATCCTGGACCGGCGGCAGACGTACGGGCTGCTGCGCCTGGCGGGCACGCCGCTTGAGGTGCTCGACAGGGCCCGCCGCGCCGAGACCCTCATCCCGCTGGCCGTGATGGGCGGCGGCGCGATCCTGGTCGGGGTGTTCTGCGCGACGCCGTTCATGCTGGGCGGGATCAGCGCGGTGGGCGCGCTCACGCTGCTCGCCTGCGTCGTGGCCGGCTTCGCCGGCGTGATCGGGGCGGGCGCGCTGAGCAGGCCGCTGCTGCGGTCGGTGACCGCCGACCCGGCGCCGCGCCCCGACTGACCGGCGTACGGGTGGCTCAGCCCAGCACGAGGTCGCGCACCAGCTTCAGCGAGGGTTCGTCGCGCGGGCCCATGACCAGCAGGCTGGTGACGGGGCTGGCGTGCCAGAGCGCGAGGCGTTCCTTGATCCGGCCGGGCGGGCCGACGAGCGAGATGCCGTCGGCCAGCTCGTCCGGGATCGCACGGAACGCCTCGTCCTTCTTCCCGGCCAGGTAGAGCGACTGGATGTGCTCGGCGGCCTCGGCGTAGCCCATCCTGCCGATGATGTCGGCGTGGAAGTTGCGCTGCTTCGCCCCCATGCCGCCGATGTAGAGCGTCAGCATCATCTTCACGCCGTCCAGCGCGGCGCGCACGTCGTCGGAGATCACCACCATCACCATGGCCGCCACGTCGAAGCCCTCGGGCGCGTCCGCCAGCGACGCGCCGTACATCTCCTCGATCTTCGAGGGGAACGCGAACAGCGGGAGCCAGCCCTGGGCGATCTCGGCGGCCAGGGCGACGTTCTTCGGGCCCTCCGCGCCGAGGTAGACGGGGATGTCGGCGCGCAGCGGATGGGTGATGAGCTTGAGCGGCTTGCCCAGCCCGCCCGCGAGCGGGAGCGGGTAGTGCGGGCCCTCGCTGGTGACCGGCTCCTCGCGGCGCCACACCTTGCGCATGATCTCGACGTATTCGCGGGTCCTGGCCAGCGGCTTGGCGAACGGCCGGCCGTACCAGCCCTCCACGACCTGCGGGCCGGACGCGCCCACGCCGAGCAGCAGCCGGCCGCCGGTGAGGTGGTCGAGGGTCATCGCCGTCATCGCCGTCGTGACGGGCGGCCTGGCCGAGATCTGCGCGATGGAGGTGCCCAGCTTGATGCGGCTGGTGCGCGCGCCGTACCAGGCCAGCGGGGTAAAGACGTCGCTGCCGTACGCCTCCGCGGTCCACACCGAGTCGTAGCCGAGCCGCTCGGCGGCGAGCACCGACTCCGTTGCGTCGTCGGCGTTTCTCTGCCAGTAACCGAGGTTCAGGCCGAGCTTCATGATCCACCTCCGGAGGTAGATTCCATTACCCCCGCGGTCACCTCCAGTGTCAATGGACATCTCCCGGGAAGAGGAAGCCGTGTGCTGAAGGCTGTGTCGCGACTTCTCTGCCTGCTGCTGCTCCTGCCGGCAGGCGGGACCGCGGTGGCCGAGGGCGGCTCCCGGCCGAACATCGTGTTCGTGCTGGTCGACGACCTCGACACCGGCACGCTCGGCCGATTCCCCAACATCACCCGGCATCTCGTCCGCCAGGGCGCGTCGTTCAAGCGGTATTTCGCGACCAACCCTTGGTGCTGCCCGTCACGGGCGTCGACGCTGCGCTCGCAGTACGTCCACAGCCATCGCGTATGGACCAACACCGCGCCGGAAGGCGGGTTCGACCGCTTTCATACGCAGGGGCTGGAACACTCCACCATCGGGACGTGGATGAAGCAGGCCGGCTACCGCACCGCCCTCATGGGCAAATATCTCAACCACTATCCCGGCGCCACGGCCCAGGAGACGTACGTGCCGCCCGGCTGGGACGAGTGGGCAGTGCCGGTGCGCAAGCTCTACCAGGAGTACGGCTACCGGCTCAACGAGAACGGCCGCGTGGCCGACTACGGCTGGTCCGAAAACGACTACCTGACCGACGTGCTGTCCCGCAAGGCCCGCGACTTCGTGACCGCGTCCAAGGACCCGTTCTTCCTCTACCTGGGGGCCGTCCCGCCGCACAACCCGGCCAACCCCGCACCCCGGCACGCCGACGCCTTCCCCGGAGCCACGGCGCCGCGGCCCCCGTCGTTCGACCAGGAGGACGTCAGCCGCGAGCCGCTGTGGGTGCGCGAGCTGCCGCGGATCGGCCCGGACGGAGCCGAACACATCGACGAGCGGTTCCGCGCCAGGCTGCGGGCCATGCTCGGCGTGGACGACCTCGTCGGCTCGCTGGTCAAGGCCCTGCGCGAGTCGGGCAAGCTCGACGACACCTATATCTTCTTCGCCTCCGACAACGGCTTCCACCAGGGCACGCACCGGCTCAGGCGCGGCAAGACCACCCCGTACGAGGAGGCGGTCAGGGTGCCGCTCGTCGTGCGCGGCCCCGGCATCGCCGCCGGCTCCAGGATCCATCCGCTGACCTCCGTGGTGGATCTGCCGGTGACGTTCGCGGCGCTGGGCGGGGCTCCCCTGCCGTCGTTCGCGGAGGGCCGCTCGCTGGTGCCCCTGCTGAGCGGCCGTCCGCCGGCGGAGTGGCGCAGGAACGTGCTGGTCGAGTTCGCCAGGCCGGCCAACCGGGCGTCGGCCCGGCAGACTCCGGTGCCCGGCTACCGGGCGTTGCGGACGGATCGGTACACCTATGTTCGGTACGACACGGGGGAGCGGCAGCTCTTCGACCTGCACGCGGACCCGCACCAGCTGGACAACCTCGCCGCGAGAGCCGACCCCGCGCTGCTGGCCGGGCTCGAACGGCGGCTGCAGGCGATGATGGCCTGTTCGGGCGCCACCTGCAGGCAGGCGGACACGGTTCAGTGACCGGACAACGACGGATAGGCGTGGGCCAGGTGCTCCGCGACGGCCCTGGCGGCCTCGTCCGCGTCGCCGGCCTCGACGGCCCGCAGGATGCGTACGTGGTCGGCGCGCAGGATCGCCGTGTCACCGAGGCGTTCGACCGCTTCGACCGCGTACCGCCGCATCGAGTCGCGTAGCGAGCGCATGATGGCCGCGACGAGCCGGTTGCCGGACGCGTCCGCGATCGCGCAGTGGAAGGCGGTGTCGTGCTCGACGAATTCCTCCGCCGTGCGCGCCCCGTCCATCCCGGAAAGGGCGGCGGCCAGCGCGGACGTGTCCGCCCGGGCGGAGGCGGCATGGGAGGCGGCCCACTGCTCGATCATGTGCCGGGTGCCGATGACCTCGCGCAGCTCCAGGCCCGCCATGCCGAGGTGGAGCCGGAGCAGGTCGGCCAGCGCCGTCTCGGGTCGTGAGGTCAGCACCGCGCCCGCGTCGGGGCCCCGGCCCACCTGCGAGGAGACCACGCCGAGCGACTCCAGCACGCGCAGGGCCTCGCGTACGGACGAGCGGCTGACGCCGAGCTCCTCGGCCAGCCGGCGTTCGGCGGGCAGCCGGTCGCCCGCGGTGAGGCCGTCCGCCGCGATGCGCCGCTCGATCTGGGTGAGCACCTCTTCGAACGTCCGCGTCCGCTTCACGGGACGCCGGCCCCCGTCGCCCAACGGAACCTCCCATGGTGGCCGGAAAGAGTGCGGTTCGATATGGTCTGACCATACCCTGGAAGGAGGGTCGTGCGAGTCGCCCTGTTCATCACGTGCGTGAACGACACGCTCTTCCCCGGCACGGGCCAGGCCGTCGTGTCGCTCTTGCGCAGGCTCGGCTGCGACGTCGACTTCCCCGTCGCCCAGACGTGCTGCGGGCAGATGCACGTCAACACCGGCTACAGGCAGGAGGGCGTGCGGCTGGCCCGGCACTTCACCGAGGTCTTCGCCGGATACGACGCGGTCGTGTCACCGTCGGGGTCGTGCGCGGCCATGGTCCGCGAGCAGTACCCGAAGCTGGCCAGGCCGGGCAGCAGGGGAGCGGCGGCGATCGCGGAGGTCGCGCCGAGGGTGTACGAGCTGTCGGAGTTCCTGGTCGACGTCCTCAAGACAGACGATGTGGGCGCATATTTCCCGCACCGGGTGACATATCACCCGACGTGCCACTCACTCCGCGGGCTCCGCCTGGGCGACCGGCCCACGAGACTGCTGCGGAACGTCCGCGGGCTCGAACTCGTGCCGCTGCCCGGCGAGGAGGAGTGCTGCGGCTTCGGTGGCACGTTCGCGGTCAAGAACCCGGCCGTCTCCGCCGCGATGGGCGCCGACAAGACCCGCAACATCCTGGACACGGGGGCCGAGGTGATCTGTGCGGCGGACAACTCGTGCCTGATGCACATCGGCGGCACCCTGAACCGCCAGAGGACCGGGGTCAGGACGATGCACCTGGCCGAGATCCTCGCATCGACGGAGGAGGCCCAATGAGTGCCACGTTCCTCGGCATGCCCGGAAATTTCCCGCAAAACGCCTCGCAGGCCGTACAGAACTCCCAGCTCCGCTACAACCTCCGGAAAGCCACCCACACCATCCGCGGCAAGCGCGCCGGCGTCGTCGCCGAGCTGCCCGACTGGCATGAGCTCCGCGCCGCCGGCAAGGCCATCAAGGACCACACCCTTCGCAACCTCGACCGCTACCTCGTCATGATGGAGGAGGCGGTGACCAGGGCGGGTGGCACCGTCCACTGGGCCAGGGACGCCGCCGAGGCCAACCGCATCGTCACCGGCCTGGTCCAGGCCACGGGCGAGCGCGAGGTCGTCAAGGTCAAGTCGATGGCCACCCAGGAGATCGGGCTCAACGAGGCCCTGGCCGAGCACGGCATCGAGGCGTACGAGACCGACCTCGCCGAGCTGATCGTCCAGCTCGGCGACGACTTCCCCAGCCACATCCTCGTCCCCGCGATCCACCGCAACCGCTCCGAGATCCGCGAGATCTTCCTCGACAGGATGCCGAAGGTCCCGGAGAACCTCACCGACGACCCACCCGCCCTCACCGAGGCGGCCCGGCTTCACCTGCGCGAACGTTTCCTCAGGAGCAAGGTCGCCATCTCCGGCGCGAACTTCATGGTGGCCGAGACCGGCACGCTGGTGGTGCTGGAGTCGGAGGGCAACGGCCGCATGTGCCTGACCCTCCCGGAGACGCTCATCAGCGTGGTCGGGATCGAGAAGCTCCTGCCCGCATGGCGGGATCTCGAGGTGTTCCTCCAGCTCCTGCCGAGAAGCTCCACAGGCGAGCGGATGAATCCCTATACGAGCATGTGGACGGGCGCCGTCGAGGGTCAGGACTTCCACCTGGTCCTGCTCGACAACGGCCGCACCGACGTGCTCGCCGACGAGGTGGGCCGCCAGGCGCTGCGCTGCATCCGCTGCTCGGCCTGCCTGAACGTGTGCCCGGTCTACGAGCGCGCGGGCGGCCACGCGTACGGCTCGGTCTATCCGGGACCGATCGGCGCGATCCTCACCCCGCAGCTCAGAGGCATGTCGTCCGAGCTCGACGCCTCACTGCCGTACGCATCCAGCCTCTGCGGCGCCTGCTACGACGTCTGCCCGGTGGCGATCGACATCCCGGAGGTCCTGGTGGACCTGCGCTCCAAGGCCCCGCACCCGGCCGCCGAGCGGGCGGGCATGAAGGTCGCGGGCTGGATACTCGACGACCACGAACGGCTCGCCCGGGCCCAGCGCCTGGCCGGCCGCCTGCGCGGGCTGCTGCCCAGACGGCTGCCGGGGCCGCTGTCGGCGTGGACCGACACGAGGGACCTGCCCGAGATCCCGGCGCAGTCGTTCAGGGACTGGTGGGAGCAGGGAGGCCGGGATGAGCGCGCGTGAGGAGATCCTCGCCAGGATCGGCCGGGCCGTGGCGGGCACGCCCGACGTCGAGGTCCCCCGCGGCTACCGTACGACCCGGCAGGCCGGCGACCTGGTGGGGCTGTTCGCCGAACGCGTCGGCGACTACCGCGCGATCGTGCACGTGATTCCCGAGACCGACGTGCCCGGCAGGATCGGCGAGCTCGCCGGCGACCGGCGCATGATCGTCCCCGACGGCTTCGACCGTGCGGGCGGCTGGGCCGACCTGGGCACCGCCGACGGCGTGATCACCGGCTGCGCCGTGGCCATCGCCGAGACCGGCACGATCGTCCTCGACCACGGCCCCGGTCAGGGCACGCGAGCGCAGACGCTCGTCCCCGACTACCACCTGTGCGTGGTGCGGGCCGGCCAGATCGTGGCCGGCGTGCCCGAGGCCGTCGCCAGGCTCGACCCGTCGCGCCCGCTCACCTGGATCAGCGGCCCGTCGGCCACCAGCGACATCGAGCTCGACCGGGTCGAAGGCGTGCACGGCCCCAGAACGCTCGAAGTGATCGTCAGTACCTGAGCACGGCCGCCACGTCGGTGACCGCGTCGGTGAACCACAACTCCGCGTCCGTCACCGCGGTGGCCCTCACCAGCGCGGAGTCCGAACGTTCCTGCACGGGCTCCGGCACGCCCCAGCGCCGCAGCTCGTCCGGGTCGGTGGCGAGCTGGGTGCCGCCCTCGCCGATCCAGACGGGCTTCGGCAGCTCGCCGGGCGTGAGCACGGCCTGCACGCGGCCCTCGCGCAGGGCGTGCGCGACCCTCGCCATCCCGGTCGGCCCGTTCATCTCCTGGTGACGTTCGAGCAGCTCGGCCCGCTTGCGGTCGAGCCAGCCGTCCAGCGCCCGCTCCACGTCCTCGTCGAACTGGCCGTGGTTGGAGCGGCTGCCGTGCTCGACCATCAGCACCCTGTCGGCGGTCTTGGTGCCGAGATGCTGCAGCAGGTAGGAACGCGACTTGGCCTCGCCCGCCACCAGGATCAGTTCGGGCCCGATGCGGCGTGCCTGCTCGTCGATCTCCTGGGCGACGGCCATGGCGTTCTTCTCCCAGTTCTCGTCCACGGCGCGCTCGTACCGCTTCTGCGACCAGCCGCCCTGAGAGGTCTTCTGCAGCGGCCACGTGGCCGCCTCCACGACGGTACGGCGCGGCGACCCGGCGCCGAACACAGACACCTCCGCCCCCGCGTGGTCCACGATCACCCGGATGTGCGGCACGTTCTCGCCGCGCTGCATGAGCATGGGCGTGACGCACGGCAGCGGCGACCACAGGGCCAGCGGGTGCGGCGGCTCCGCGAGCGGTTCGCCCAGCACCACCTCACCGTGGGCGGCGAACATCGCCCGGCCCGGCGTGGCCAGGCGCATCTCCTCCTCCAGCGCGTCCACGGTGGCCTTGCGGCTGTCGCCGTTCACCTCCAGCCGGTCGCGCAGGCTGCGCCACTGGGCCTTGCGCTCGGGGATGGTGTAGGCGCCCAGGTAGACCGAGGCGTACGGGCCCTGCCGCTCGAACAGCGGGCGGATCAGGTCGAGCCGCACGTCACCACCTCCGCTTCTCGACGCCGAGCCCGAGCGCCTGCGCCACCTCCGCCACGTTCGTGAAGCGGCGCTCCGGGAGGGAGTCCACCATGCCGGCCACCTCGTCCGGCGCGTCCATGCGCTCGGCGTGCTGGACCAGGTCCTGTTTCGACGCGGGCCAGTGCGCGTCGCTCAGCCACTTGGCCAGATCGCTGCGGACGTCGACACCCCGTTGCGTGATGCCCTCCGCGGTGCCGGGCTCGTGTCCAGGCGGGTACGACTGCGACTCCTCGCCGGGTGCGGGCATGGCCTCGGGCTCCTTCCACTCCTCGGCGTGCGTCGTGCCGCCGCCGCGGACCATGCCCTCGGTCTCGTGCTTCTGCTCCTCGTCGAGCCGGGGACCGTGCTTGTCGCTCCCACGTTCCATGGTTCTCTCACTCCTCTCAATTGCGCTCCTACCCCTGCTTTCGTGGGCAAACATCGCGAGTGTGTACCCTGCCCAGGGTGTTCGATCCCGACGTGAGCATCGCCACGGAACGGCTGACGCTGCGGCCGTTCGGCCTCCAGGACGCCGCGCGGATCCGTGCCATCGTCAAGTCGGAGGCCGGGTTCCTGCCGCCGGGCGCGCCCGGCAGGGTCTCGGGCGTCCCCGCCTGGCTGGCCAGAGGCGTGCACGAGCTGCGCCGCTCCGGGCAGGGCGTCCACTTGGCGATGATCGACGCCGACGGCCTGGTCGTGGGCGCCATCAGCCTGTTCAAGACCTCGTGGAGCGCCGGCACGACCGAGGTCGGCTACGGCGTCCACCCGCTCTACCGAGGCCGCGGCTTCGCCACGGAGGCCCTGCGGGCGCTGGTGGCCTGGACGTTCGAGACCACCGGCCTGCGCAGGATCGACCTGACCGCCGGCATCGGCAACCTCGCCTCGCTGCGCGTGGCCCAGAAAGCGGGCTTCACCTGGGAAGGCGTGCTACGGGCCGCGGTGCTCGACGACGACGGCCCGCACGACCTCGTCATGTTCGGCCTGCTGCGCGAGGACCGCCGCGTCCCCTCCGACACCCTGCCGAGGACGGAACTGAGCACCGAGCGGCTGCTGCTGCGGCCGCCCGCGCCCGGCGACGTCCCCGACCTCGCCGCCACGGCGGCCGACCCGGTCACGCAGGCCGGAACGGGCGTCCCGCGCGGCTACACCGAGGAGCACGCGCGGGAGTTCATCGACTTCTGCGAGCGCGCCCGGATCAGGGGAACGGGCCTGGCCTTCACCGCCGTGGAGCGCGCCACCGGCCGCTACGCCGCCACCGTGGACCTCAGGGACGTCGACTGGTCGTACCGGACCGCCGAGATCGGCTACATGACCGCTCCCTGGGCCCGCGGCCAGGGGTACGCGGGCGAGGCCGTGCTCGCGATCGCGCGCTGGCTGTTCGACCGGCACGGCTTCCACCGGCTCCAACTGCGCGCCGCCGTCCGTAACACCGCCTCCCAGCGCGTCGCGGAGAAGGCCGGCTTCCTGCGCGAGGGCGTCGCCCGCGCCTGCCTCGGCGGCGACGACATGGTCGTCTACAGCCTCATCCCGTCCGACCTGGCCTGAAGGCACGCCGTACTTTCCCCTCGACCCTTTGTGAAACCACTCGGTAGCCGTCACCCTGGAGATGAGGGACGGTGAGGCGTGATGATCACGGTGGTCGGCTGGGACGGATCCGAGCTCTCCCCCAAGGCGGCGGAGAAACTGCGTGAGGCCCGGCTCGTCATAGGTCCCGACGCCATCCTCGGGCGGCTCAAGCTCTCCGCCCCCGCCGTGGGCGACGGCTCGCTGCTGGAGACCCTCGACGACCACCTCGAACACGGCGAAGGACCCGTGGTCGTGCTCGCCGAGGGCGATCCCGGCTTCTTCGGCGCCGTACGCACCCTGCGCGCCCACGGCGTCAAGCCCACCGTGCTGCCCGCCATGTCGCTGGTCACCCGGGCCTTCGCCTGCGCGGGACTCAACTGGGACGACGCGCTCGTCGTCGCCCCCTCGGGCCCCGGCGAGCTCGCCCGCGTCGTCAACGCCTGCCGCGCCCACCCCAAGGTGGCGCTGCTCGTGGCGCCCGGCGTCGGCCCC
The DNA here is from genome assembly GCF_004352805.1 of Nonomuraea mesophila. Taxonomy (NCBI): domain Bacteria; kingdom Bacillati; phylum Actinomycetota; class Actinomycetes; order Streptosporangiales; family Streptosporangiaceae; genus Nonomuraea; species Nonomuraea mesophila. Next base: position 5,745 of record NZ_SMLD01000120.1, on the reverse strand, counting down.
GGCGAAGTCGCCAGGGAGCTGGCCCCCACCACGCCCCGCGCGCTCCTCGTGTGCGAGGACCTCGGCGGATCCGACGAGCGGGTCACCCACAGCCGCATGGGCGAGGCCACGACCCGGCCGTGGAAGGACCCCGACGTGCTCCTCGTCATCGACCCGCTCCACCAGCCCAAGGAGCCGAGCTGGGTCGCGGGGGCGCGACCGGGGCCGGCGGAGTGGGCGCTGCCGTTCGAGGGGGCGCTGCCCGCGGAGGCCAGGGCATACATCCTGGCCAAGCTCGGCCCGCGGCTCGGCGACCTGGTGTGGGACGTCGGCGCGGGCGCCGGCGAGATCGCCGTCGAGTGCGCGAGGCTCGGCGCGGCCGTCATGGCCGTCGAACGCGACGAGGCGGCGTGCGCCAGGCTGCGCGCCAACGTGCTGGAACACGGCGTCAAAGTGGCTCTGACCAGGGGACAGGCGCCGCCCGCGCTGGAGCCGCTGCCCGACCCCGACGCCGTCTACGTGGGCGGCGGCGGGCCCGACGTCATCGTCGCCTGCGCCGCCCGGCGCCCGCGCTCGCTGGTGTGCGCGGTCAAGAAGCTGGAGCAGGTGCCCGCGGTGCTCGACCGCCTCCGCGAGCAGGGATACCGTGGCGCCGGCACCCAGATCCTGGCCTCCACCCTGACCCACGACCCCGGAGGCTCCCACCACCTGACCGCCGCGGAACCGGTTTTCGTCGTGCACGCGACACCCGCGCACACAACGTGACCTGTTCCCTACCGCTGTGCATCGGTTATCCTCGCGTGACTTTGTCTAGCGCACCGGAGAATCCCTCACAATGAAGCCGCCGCTCCTGCTGATCGGGCAGGGCTCACAGGATGACGCCTACGCCGCGGAGTTCGGCAGGTTCGTACACCGGCTCCGCTGCCGCCTCGACCAGACGGGCGCCGACGTCTCGGGCGGCTACCTGGAGCGGGCCACGCCCAGGCTGAGCGACTCCGTCGCCTCCCTGGTCGCCAGGGGGCACCACCGGCTCGTTGCGCTGCCGCTGAGCCTCAGCAGGGTCAGCGACGACTTCCCGGCCGCGATGGCCCGCGAGCAGCAGCGCCACCCCACGCTGATGTACGACTACGGCCGCCCGCTGGGCCCCGACCCCCGCGTGCTCGCGCTGCTGGCCGAACGGCTCAACGACGCCGCCACCGAGATCTCGAGGCCCCGCCCGCTCGAACTGGCCGGCGCGAGGCCGCGGCTTCGGGCCGTCGACTCGCTGCCTCCCGAAGAGCACAACGCGCACGTCGAGCCGGGTGACACCGCTGTCGTCCTGGTCGGCGAGGGCTCGACCGACGCGACCGCCAACGCCGAGATCCACCGCGTCTCGCGGCTGTTCTGGGAGACGCACGCCTACGACTTCATGACCGTCGAAACCGCGTTCGTGTCCGTCACCCCGCCTGGGGTACCCGGCGGTCTCGAGCGCTGCCGCCGCCTGGGGGCCAAGCGGGTGATCGTGGTGCCCTACCTGCTGTTCGCCGGAGGCCTGCTGGAGCGCGTGTGGGCGCAGGCGCTGGCGTACGGCGCGGGGCACCCCGATCTCGACATCCGCTGTGCCGAGGTCATCGGCGACTGTGAGACGCTGGCCGATGTCGTGATCGACCGCTACGAGGAAGCCCTCCAGCTCGTCCCGCGACCGTAGGTCCGCGGGGCTCCCGACCGCGGATCCACCAGCTCCACCCGCCCCGAAGGTTCGCCGGCTCGTCCCGCTGTCCAAGGCTTCACCAGTTTGGTCCCCGCTCCCGGAGGTTCACTCCAGCTCGTCCATCGACCGGAGGTTGCCGTGCTCGCAGAGACGCTAGCCGCGATCCGCCCCGCCGACCAGCGGGCGCTCGCCGAGGCCCGCGCCCATCAGGACCGCCTCACCAAGCCCCGTGGCTCGCTCGGCGCGATGGAGGACGTCGCGGTCCGGCTCGCCGGCGCGGCGGGCGCCTGCCCGCCGCCCGTCCCCTCACCGGCGGCGCTGGCCATCTTCGCCGCCGACCACGGCGTGCACGCCCGAGGCGTCACCCCGTGGCCGCAGGAGGTCACGGTGCAGATGGTCGCCAACTTTCTCTCCGGCGGCGCGGTCGCCAACGCCTTCGCCGCCGAGGCGGGCGTACCGGTGACGGTGGTGGACGTCGGGGTCGCGGCCGACCTGCCCGACGCGCCCGGCCTCGTCAAGCGCAAGATCGCCTACGGCACGGCGGACCTGTCCCAAGGGCCCGCGATGACCGTCGACCAGGCCGTCAGGGCGCTGGAGGCCGGCATCGTCGTCGCCAGGAACCTGGTCGCGGAGGGCGCGCGCTGCCTGATCGCCGGCGACATGGGCATCGCCAACACCACCGCCTCGGCCGCCCTCGTCTCCGTCTTCACCGGCAGTGACCCGGCCGAGGTGACCGGCAGGGGCACCGGCATCGACGACAGGACCCACGAGCGCAAGGTCGCCACCGTACGCAAGGCTCTGCAGGTCAACGGCCTGCACTCCGACGAGCCCGCCGCCGGGGCGGAGGGGAGCGGCTCCGGCGTCCCGTCGCCCGGGGCGACGCGGCCGCCGTCCGTCGGCACCTCGCCCAGCGAGGCGCTGCGGGCCCTGGCCGCCGTCGGGGGCTTCGAGCACGCCGCCATCGCCGGCTTCATCCTGTACGGCGCCGCGGCCCGCGTACCGGTGATCCTCGACGGCATGATCGCCGGTGCCGGCGCCCTCGTGGCGGCCGCGCTCGACCCCGCGGCCATCGACCACTGCGTCGCCGGTCACCGCTCCGCCGAGCCGGGCCACGCCGTCACCCTCGACCACCTCGGCCTGCGCCCCCTGGTAGACCTGGAACTACGGCTCGGTGAGGGCACCGGCGCGCTGCTCGCCCATCCGCTGGTGTGCGCGGCCGTGCGGGTGATGCACGACGTGGCCACGTTCGACGCGGCAGGGGTGACCGAGAAGCCCGTGTGATACCTGGAGGTGGTGAGCTTGTCCCGCTACGGTCCCATGTACGGCCCTGACGTCACGTTCCTCGGCGTCGACCGCTGCGACGTGGCCGACCCGGCGAGCTACGAGGGCGCCGACGTGGTCATCGTCGGAGCCCCGTTCGACGGGGGCACCTCCAACCGTCCCGGCGCCAGGTTCGGGCCGATGGCGCTGCGCCAGGCCTGCTACCTGCCGCACGACGGCTCCAGGCCGAGCCTGGCGCTGCGCGTCGACGCCCTGCGCGACCTGCGGGTGCTGGACGCGGGCGACGTCGAGTGCTACTCGGGCGACGTGGAGGGCTCGCTGGCCGCGATCGAGGAGGCGGTGCACCGGGTGGCCGCCTCGGGCGCCGTACCCCTGGTGCTCGGCGGTGACCACACGGTCGCGCTGCCCGACGCCAGGGGGACCGCCAGGGCGTACGCGCCCGGCCGTACGTCGATGATCCATTTCGACGCGCACGCCGACACGGGCGACATCACGTTCGGCCACCTGTACGGTCACGGACAGCCGATGCGGCGCCTCATCGAGTCGGGCGCCATCCGGGGCGACAGGTTCCTGCAGCTCGGGCTGCGCGGCTACTGGCCGGAGCCGGAGACGCTCGACTGGATGGCCGCCCAGGACATGCGCTCGTACGAGATGACCGAAATTGTCGCGCGCGGGCTCGACGACTGCCTCACCGAGTCGTTCCGGATCGCGCTCGACGGCTGTGACCAGGTCTTCCTGTCCGTCGACATCGACGTGTGCGACCCCGGTCACGCGCCGGGCACCGGCACGCCTGAGCCCGGCGGGCTGACGGCCAGGCAGCTCCTCGACGCGGTCCGCAGGATCTGTTACGAGCTGCCGGTGGCGGGGATGGAGGTGGTGGAGGTGGCGCCGCCGTACGATCATGCGGACATCACCGCCTACCTCGGGAACCGGGTTATCCTTGAGGCCTTGTCAGCGATGGCCAGACGCCGCAAGGACGATCAGGGCGGGCCCCGCTGGGATCCCCGTCAGCCGCTCCTCGACGGTCGCCAGTCCGAGCGCAGCACTTCGACGCAGTGACAGCCGGTAGGTTTTACGTCCTAACACAACCTTCGCGAACGGGAGATTCCCCCCATGGGTCCCTACCTCCTCGGCCTGCGGCTTTCCGGCCGCCGGGTCCTCGTGGTGGGCGGCGGGCGCGTCGCGCAGCGGCGGGTCCCCGCGCTGCTGGACGCCGGCGCGGAGGTCACCGTCGTCTCGCCGGGTGTCACTCCCGCCCTCGACGACCTCATCGCCGCGGGCAGGGTCGCCTGGCACGCCCGGCCCTACGAGGTCGGCGACTGCGACGGGGCCTGGCTCGTGCAGGCCTGCACCGATGACAGGGCGGTCAACACGGCGGTCGCCGCCGAGGCCGAGGCCAAACGCGTGTGGTGCGTGCGGGCCGACGACAAGGACGCCTCCGCCGCCTGGACCCCGGCGACGGGCCGTGTCGACGAGATCAGCGTGGCCGTCACCGCGGGCGGCGACCCGCGCAGGGCCGCCGGCATCAGGGACGCCGTCGTCGGCGCGCTGCGCGACGGCACGGTCGACGCCCGGCGCAACCGCACCAAACCCGTCGGCGTCGCCCTCGTCGGCGGTGGGCCCGGCGACCCCGGCCTGATCACCGTGCGCGGCCGCCAGCTGCTCGCGCAGGCCGACGTGGTGGTGGCCGACCGGCTCGCGCCCCGTGCCCTGCTCGACGAGCTCGCCCCCGACGTCGAGCTGGTCGACGCGGCCAAGGTCCCCTACGGCAGGGCGCTGTCCCAGGAGACGATCAGCGAGCTGCTCGTCGACCGGGCCAGGCAGGGCAAGTTCGTGGTCCGGCTCAAAGGCGGCGACCCGTTCGTGTTCGGGCGCGGTGGCGAGGAGATGATCGCCTGCGCCCAGGCGGGCATCCCGGTGCTGGTGGTGCCGGGCATCACGAGCGCCGTCGCGGTCCCCGCCTCGGCCGGGGTGCCGGTCACCCATCGAGGCGTCAGCCAGGAGTTCCACGTGATCTCCGTGCACGTGGCGCCCGACGACCCCCGGTCCACCGTCGACTGGCCCGCGATGGCCCGTTCCCAGGGCACTCTGGTGCTGATGATGGCCGTCGAGCGGCTCGCGAAGGTGGCCGAGGCACTCGTTCGAGACGGACGTGCGCCGGAGACTCCCGTAATGGTGGTGCAGGACGGTACCCTTCCGACGCAGCGGGCGGTCACCGCTTCGCTTTCCACCGTGGCCGACCGCGTGTCCGCGGCTGGGATCCGCCCGCCGGCGATCGTCGTCGTCGGTGACGTCGTGAGGGTCGGCCAGGAGGTCGAGATGGTTCGAGCGGAGCGCTTGCCGTGAACACGGCCATGGATGACGGGCGGCAAGAGTCACCCGGGGAGCAGACGACCAGCTTCCGCCCGGTGACTGACGATGACCTCGACGAGGTCCGGGACGACAGCGCCCCGGAGAGGGCGCGAGAGGAGCCGGAGGCGGTGGACAGGCGCGCACGTGAGCCGTCGGCCTCGCAGAAGCCCGCGGTGGCCGAGAATCCTTCCATTGCGCTTCAGGCCGCCGAGGAGCCGGAGCGGCCGTCCCTGTTCGAGAAGCCGGCGGCCCTGCGCGCGCCCGCGGCTGCCGACGAGACCGGCGCGGCCGAACGCCCTTCCCTCTTCGTCAAGCCCGCCTCACTCGGCGGCCCCGGCCCGGGCACCCTCGCGCCTCATGACGCCCCGTCCGGCCGCACACCGGCCACGAGCGAACAACCGTCCACCGACGAGGCCTCTCCCGCCGGCAGCCTGTTCACCCCC
>NZ_SMLD01000011.1:0-114787 GCF_004352805.1 Nonomuraea mesophila | reverse complement strand
CCCCCACCGGCCCCACCCCGGGAGCTGCTTCGGGGCCCGGCCCAGGGTCCGATGCCGGACCTGTCACGGGCCCCAGCGCGGGACCCACATCCGTCTCCCCCACGGGACCCGCTGCCGGTCCCATACCGGGGGCTGCTTCCGGCCCTCACCCGGGACCCAATGCCGGACCTGTCGCGGGTTCCGCACCCGGCTTTCCCACGGCACCCGCTGCCGGCCCCGCCCCGGGACCTGCTGCGGAACCCATGCCGGGATCCGGCCCTGGACCCATGCCGGGATCCGGCGCGGGACCTGTCCCAGGGCCCAACGCCGGACCTGATGCGGGGCCCGGCGCGGCGCCCGACGGGGGAGCCATGCCGGGATCTTACGGGGGACCTGCGCCGGTGGGCCCGGGGCCGCACGCTGCGGGGCCCCCGGCACACCCTGCCGCCCACGGGGAGCCGACGCCGCACGCGCCGGGCGGCCCCTGGTCCCCCGCGAGGGAGGATCCGGCACCGCAGACCTGGGGACCCGCCCCGCAGGCGGCCACCCCGCACGACACCGGGCACGACCCCGGGCACGACGGCGGGCCCAACGGCGGGCCCGACGCGGAGCAGACCTCGACATACTCCTGGTTCGTCCCGGAAGGAGACTCGGTGCCGCACACGTTGGGCGAGCCGAACCCGGACCAGCGGCGTTAGGGCGGAGCCGGCGGTCAGCGCAGCGGGCGCTCCAGCCCGGCGCGGTTCACGGCGACCCAGTCGTGGCAGGCGCGGATCCGGGCCACCACCCCGTCGTCGCGCAGCCTGATCGCGTGCGGCATCCCGGCGGCCGCGTCCGTCTCGATGCCGCGTGCGCAGCGGTCCTGCCACCACAGGACGGTCTCCACCACGCCGTCCCGCTCACGCAGCCCGTACGCGTCGCAGATCAGCCGGATGCGCCTGCCGGCGTCGACGGCTCCCGGGCCGAGGCCGAGGTACTGCCAGCAGACGTGCGCCACGTCGTGGATCCGCCGTCCCGGCGCCGCGATGTCCCAGTCGATGAACGCCACCGGCCGCAGGCCCGCACCCTCGTCGCGGTAGACGGTGTTCTTCGGTGACAGGTCGTTGTGGCAGACGACCTCGCCGTCGCCGGCCAGGGGTGTGCCCGCGGTCAGGTCGTGGAAGGCGCGTACGAGCTGCGCCACCCGCGCGAGGCTCTCGTCGGAGGTGACGCCGTCGGGCTGGACGTCCTCCCAGGCCACGTGGCCGTCCACGTAGGAGAGGATCTCGCGGCCGTGCTCGTCCGTGCCCAGGAACCTCGGCGCGCCCGGCCATCCGCCGCGCTCCAGCAGGAGCAGCAGGTCGTGCACGTACGCGGCCCGTCGCGCGGGCGGACGGCGGACGGTGTCGCCGACTCGGACGACGGCGTTCACGAAGCCGCCGGGAAGCTGTGTCTCGTGCATGCCTTCCAGCCTGCCCGACCCCGGAGGCGCCGTGACACCTTTTCAGGGACACCCTGATATCAGGAGAAGCTCAAGCCTTCGAGCATCTCTTGCTACTTCTGGCGCCGGGCGTTATTTTCATGGACTCCATTGTTATTCACGAGGCACCCCCTCCGGCCAAGGAGCCGTACCACCATGGTGAAACGCATCCTCGCCCTGATCGTCCTCCTGTGCGCGCCCTTAGCCGTCGCGCCCGCCCACGCCTCGGCCGCAGCCGGCGGCGACAGGGGCACCGTCACCTACGCCCGGACCAGCGCCGCATTCGTCAACCCCGAGCGCGGCCTCTACCACCACAGCGGAGACTGCGACAAGGACGACTTCTCCGTGGAGACCCTGCGCGGCTACCGCGCCGACGACCACATCTCGCTGGTCATGTGCGTGTTCTACCTGGCGGAGTTCAAGGACGGCCCGATCAGCCCGGCCGCGCTGGCACAGTTGCACCAGCAGCTCGGCACCGTACGCCAGGCGGGGCTCAAGGCGATCCTGCGCTTCGCCTACACCACCTCCACCGACGGTGACGACGCCCCCAAGGAGCGCGTGCTCGCCCACCTCGACCAGCTCGCCCCCTACCTGCGCGCGAACGAGGACGTCATCTACCTCATGCAGGCCGGCTTCGTCGGAGCCTGGGGCGAGTGGTACTACACGCGCAACTTCGGCGACCAGGGCGTGGTGACCGACGCCGACTGGGCCAAGAGGAAGGCCGTGGTCGACAAGATCCTCGCCGTGCTGCCGTCGACGCGGATGGCGCAGCTGCGTACGCCCCTGTTCAAGCGCACGATGTACTCCGCCGGCCCGCTGCCCCCCGGCCAGGCCCATGACGGTTCGGCACCGGCGCGGCTGGGCCACCACAACGACTGTTTCCTGGCCAGTCCGGACGACTACGGCACGTACGCGGACCCGGCGGTCGAATATCCGTACCTGCGGGCCGAGACCGCGTTCGTGGCGATGGGCGGCGAGACCTGCAATCCCAACCCGCCGCGCTCCGACTGCCCCACGGCCAAGGAGGAACTGGCCGGCTTCCACTACTCGTACCTGAACACCGACTACCACCCCGGCGTGCTCGGCGGCTGGGCGGCCGGCGGCTGCCTCGACGAGATCTCCCGCCGCCTCGGCTACCGCTTCGCCCTGCGGAGCGGCGCGTACCCGGACCGGGCGGCCCGCGGCGGCGTGCTCCCCGTCGCCTTCACCGTGCGGAACGACGGTTACGCCTCTCCCGTCAACCCCCGCGACGCGGCCCTGGTCCTGCGCGACACCGCGACCTCGGCCGTGCACCGCTTCCCCCTCGCCACCGACCCGCGTACGTGGCAGGCGGGCGAGACGACCACGATCAGGGAGCGGATCCGCCTGCCCGGGTCGCTTCCCCGTGGCCGGTACGAGCTGCTGCTCGACCTGCCCGACCCGAAGCTGCCCGGCCGCGCGGAATACTCGATCCGGCTCGCCAACGAGGGCACCTGGGAGCCCGGCACCGGCCTGAACGCGCTCCTGCACACCGTGACCGTGACCTGAGCTTCCCGCCGTGACCGGCCGCGGGCCCCGCTCAGGGGTTCGCGGCGGCCAGGGCGCCGGCGACCGTGAGGCTGTCCTCGTAGATGTGGTAGCGGGTGATCAGACCGTCCTCGACGGTGAGGTGCAGCGCGAACGGCGACCTGTAGGCCGTGCCTGCCCGCGGGGTCTGCGCGATCTCCCCGAGCACCACGGCGTCCGTCCCGTCGACCAGGATCCGGTCGACGGACGTGCCGTTCAGCTCGGGCACGTGGTGAGCCTCCAGCGCGCGGAAATGCTCGGCCACGTCGGCCCTGCTCGACCGGGGCCGGATCCAGGGCGCCTCCGGGCGTCCTTCCTCGGGCCAGCTGAGCCGCCAGTCGATGTGCTCGGCGAACAGGCCCGCCGCACCGTCGTGGTCGCCCTCCGCGATGCGCTTCAGCAGTTCCGCCACGGTGTCGCGGGTGTCCTTCGTCTCGTACGTCATGCCGCACAGCATGCCCGGAACCGTGTGCGCCGGTCGATTACCCGGCAGGTACGGGGTTGAGGAACCGGCGGACAGCCGTTGTCGATGAGAATGATCATGGAGTGGTGGAAGATTGGAACGCTCGCTTTTGTAACAGGTTGGTCGCTGTGGGTTGATTGCGGGTGGGCTGGGCCTACTTTGCTGGCATGCCTGCGGAATTCCTGTCTGCTGAGCAGAGAGCGGTCTACGCGTCGCTCGCCGAGATGCCGTCGCTGTCGGATCTGGAGAAGTTCTTCTTCCTGGACGACTTCGACCGGAATGTGATCGCCCAGTCGAGGGCCGATTCTCATCGGTTGGGTGTTGCCGTCCAGATCGGGACGGTCCGGTACAAGGGGTTGTTTCTGGAGGATCCGCTGGCGGTGCCGTGGCCGGTGGTGGACTACCTGGCGAGCAGTTGGGGATTGGTGATGCGTCGCAGGTCAAGAAGTACGCCGTTCGTGCGCAGACAGCCTATGACCATGCGTGGGTGATCCGGGACGCCTAGGCTTCCACACCTTCGATGACCGGGACAGTTGAAGCGGGCGGCAGCTGACGCGCCAGTTTCGGACGTTCCTGCATGGCCGGGCGTGGACGCATGCCGAGGGGCCGGCGGCGTTGTTCGAGCAGTCGGTGGCGTGGCTGCGGCGGCATCGGGTGCTGCTGCCAGGGGTGACCGTGCTGGAGCGGCTGGTGGGCAGCGTGCGGGAACGGGCCGATGTGCGCATGTACGCAACCAGCTGCGCGCCCAGGGAGTGCCGATCAAGGACGAGGACGTGGCCCGGCTGTCCCCGCTGGGCCACGCCCACCTCAACTGCCTGGGCCGTTATGCGATCGCTTCCTCGGCCCCGGACGAGGGCCTGCGGCCACTCGGAGCGGCGGCGCTGTCCCAGCACGCTTCTTCCGCCGTCGTGGACGAGGACGGCGTCTGAACCTGGAGTGATCTCGGCAAAGCGTTCGCCTTTGGTAGAGGCCGCTCAGCCAGGGCCAGCAGACAAATATCTGGGGATGGCCGCGAGACGATGGTTATCTTGGGTTCACAGCTTTTCCCGCAGGTCAGAGCAATATGATCTTGTAAGGCACGTCAGGCACGTTTGACTGCGCTGAAGGCATGTCGCATCCACGGCATGCGGTTCCGGGGGTCGGCACGGCACCGAAGAACAGGCATGAAACTGTGCGAGTGGCCCATCGGCGGTGGAGAGTGGTGTTCAGCTGCGCCGGGTGGCGTGGGCGGATGCGCCGCTTGGCGATCATCTCGGTGGTAGGGGAGACCCCACCCCGACAGGCATGCAGGCGTGACTGATCTTCAGTGAGATTCCCGAGACATTGGACACATGACAAAGTTGCTCGCTACTGCTGTCGCTGGTTCTCTTGCCGCCGGTTGCCTGGTCTTCGCCCCCGCGAATCCCGCCTACGCCGCCACCGCAGCTCCCTCGCCGCAGTCCCGCTTAGACGTGCTCACCACCGCAGACGGCATGGCGGGCGCGTTGAGCCAGGTGCGCAGTCCCGGCGGGGCGAGCGTGACCCGGCGCTCCGGTACCGCGCAGCGGGGAAGCGGGAAGCCGATGATCGGGCCCGAGGGCCGCTTCAGGATCGCCAGCGGGAGCAAGCCGATCATTGCCGCCACCGTACTGCGACTGGCCGATCAGAAGAAGATCGACCTGGTCGCGCCGGTGGAGCGTTATCTGCCCGGGGTGCTGCGCGGCACCAGCGACGGCGCTGACAACCCTAGATAACCTGTCAGGCATGTTGGTCGAAAGCCGCTTGCCTTGCATGCCTGACGCCTTCTCGGCACCCCAGATAACTTGGCTCGACGCCGCAGATCTTCCAGACTCCCCTCGTGCCGTACGCCGCCCGCAGGTCCTTGCGAACTCCGGCGACAATCTTGGTCAGGGTGCTCACCTGGCGACGACCTCTCAGATTCGCGGCTGGCCCCAGTTGCTCGATGTACCCGGGTCATTGCCCAGGCGAAGGAGCACGATCTGGTGACGACGTGGGGCCGCGCTCGGGTGTCTGGTCGTCGGCTGGCGCCACCGTGCCCCTGCCGGCCACCATCGCGACGATCACCTGGCCGGCTGCAGCGACGCACATCAGAATGATGGGTGCCTGCCAGCCGGAACTGACGGTGTGCAGCAGCCCGAAGATCACCGGTCCTGCGGCGGCCAGGAGGTAACCGATCGATTGCGCCATCGCTGACAACGCGCCCGCCACGGTTGCGTCCTGGGCGCGCAGGCTGAGGAAGGCCAAGGCGAGCACCAGGCACGCTCCGCCGCCCAGTCCGAGGACCACGCTCCACAGCAACGCCCAGCCCGGCGCCACCAAAAGTCCGAGGTAGCCGGCGAGCAAAACGACAGAGCTCACCGTCGCCACCGCGCGTTGGTCACGCGCCCACCGCAGCGTGGCGGGCACTGCCAGGCTGGTCAGCACCGCGACCGCCTGGAAGAGGAACAGCAGCCATCCCGCCCCAGCCGCGCTTACTCCGCTGTCCTGGAACACCTGAGGCAACCACGTGACGACGACATAGAAGCCCAGCGACTGCAGTCCCATGAACGCTGTGACCGCCCACGCCAGCGCCGATCCCCACGGCAACCGGTGACCGCGGATCGCCTCCGAGGCCGGCTGCGACGTCCGCACCTGCGGGAGCCACAGCACGACAGCTACTAGCGCGAGGACGATCCAGCAGCCTAACGCGGTGGACCAACCGCCAGGGGCGACCTGGCTGATCGGCACCGCCACCCCGGAAGCCACCGCGGCGACAGCGCCCATCACCGTGGCGTAGGCGCTGGTCAGCAGTCCCACTCTGGTAGGAAAATCGCGTTTGATCAGGCTCGGCAGCAGCACGTTGCCCACGGCGATTCCCGCCCCGATCAGTACGGTTCCCGCGAACAGCCCGATGGTCGCCGGGACCCACCGGACCGCGATCCCGAGCGTCAGCACCACGAGCGCGGTCCAGAGGAGCCGCTCGGGTCCCCACCGCGCTGCCAGCCGCGGAACCACTGGAGATATCACCGCGAAGGCCAGCAAGGGCAGCGTGCTCAGCAGACCGGCCACGGCCGGAGCCAACTGCAGATCGGCCTGCACGCGATCCAGCAACGGCCCCACACCGGTCAGGCTCGGCCGGAGGTTCGCCGCCACCACCAGCAACCCCCACACCAGTAGCGCTCGGCCGGAACGCCCCGCCGACCGCTGTGGATTCGGTGAGGACAGATTGAAACGCTCCTTCGACATGGTGTCGACCTCTCATGCATAATACGGAATAAGGAATCCGGATTCCGCCGTTGAAGTCTAGACAGAGGATCGTTTGGAATGTCAACTCCGCAGAGCCGCCGCAAGACGCGTACCGACGCCGAGCGCAATCGAGATCGTGTCCTGCAGGCGGCTCGCGTGTTGTTTGCCGAGTTCGGTCACGACGTGCAGATGTCGGAGGTCGCACGGGCGGCGGGCGTCGGCATCGGGACCCTCTACCGCAAGTTCCCGACCCGGGAGGCCCTGATCGAGGCCATCGCCGAGCACCGGGCCTCCGAGATCGTCGCCACCGCCCGCCGGCTCACCGACGCTGACGATCCGACTCAAGGCTTGGCCGGGTTCCTGTACCACGTGGGCGAGGTGCTGGCGGGCGATCGTGGCATGTCCGAGGTGATCGAGAAGGTCATGGGCTCGGCCGAGCCGCAGGGAGAGGCCCGCGAGGCGCTGCTCGCCGTCGTCGCGGAGCTGATCGACCGGGCGCGGGTGCGCGGCACGGTCGGACAGGACGTGACGGCCGGGGACGTCAACATGGTCATCTGCGGCCTGGCGGCGGTCATCCGCAACGCTGCGGGCGATTGGCGGCGGTATATCGAGGTCACACTCGACGGTCTCCGTCCCCGCTGATCGGGCACCTTCCCTATCTGGGCGATGACCCCCTCTGACCTCAGGAGGCGCCCGCCCCGGGGTGGGCGATCGCGGTTACGAGACCCCGCCTACGCCCATCTCGACGGTCCTTACAGAGGCTTACCGTTCAATCCTGCGCGGATCCTCCCGTCCCCAGCAGCTCCGCCACAGCGACTTTCTGGATAGAGGTTTCTGGACGGTGTCACGCCTGGTCAGTAGAGTGTCCAGAAAGGGCAAACGCGGTGTCGCGCGGTCGGCATGGGAGGCGCTCCTGGCGCTGCCCAAGGTGGGCGACACCCTGAAGTTCTGGAAGTCCGACCGATGGGGCCGCTCGGCGGGGCACGTGCTGACCACCGTCCACGACCTCCGCGACCGCGGCATCACGGTGGTGTCGCTGACGGAGAACTTCGATCTGAGCAGCAAGGAAGGCCGGTTCATGTTCGCGGTCCTGGCCGCAGCCGCGGAATACGAACTGGAGCTGCGCGCCGAGCGTCAGGCCGAGGGGATCGCCGCCGCCAAGCGCCGCGAAGCCACCGGCGCCATGCTCCCCGGCAAGAAGAAGACCGGCCGGCCGCGCGTGATCGGCCCCGCCGAACTGGCCACACTACGCCGCTTGGTCGACGACGGCGCCTCGGTCACCGAAGCCGCACGCACCCTCAAAATCGGCCGCTCCACCGCCTACGCAGCACTCGCGCGCCGCTGACCAGCAACTATCCCACCCGCATCCCACTTCTGCTCTGGGGCGCCCCAGCAAGATCGTTCTCATCGATAACGGCCGTCCGCCGGTTCCTCCCCCCGTATTCTGCGGATGCTCACGACGACAAGAGCGTCGGCCTGGTTCAGGCGCCACTGGAGGTGTCCGTCGCGTTCGGCCCGCCCCGGTCGTCGCCCTGTCCCCACCCAGCCGGGTCACGCCCAACTCGCGCTGATCTGTCCCGTGTCTTGCATCAGGTCCACCTCACCGCGGATCGCCGGGACGTGACACGACGTGACTGGATCTCGGCCTAGCGGTCGTCGGCCACGCTGACTCCGGCGTTGGCCGCGATGCGGCTGTTGAGCATGTACTGGCCGATGCACATGATCAGCTCGACGACCTGGCGATCGGTCAGGTGCCGGCGGACGGTGGCCAGCGTGGCGTCGCTCGCTTTGACATCTTGTACCACTTCGGCGGCGAATCGCAGCACGGCGGTCTGCGCCGGCGTGAAAGCCTCCGAGCCGTAGTCGCCGTTTTCGATCGCGTCGAGCTGGCGCGGGGACAACCCGGCATCACGGGCAGACATTCGGTGGTAGACGTACTCATAGTCCGGCGAACAGTGCCAGGTGGCCACGCAGATTCCTAGTTCGGCCACCGAAGGGTGGAGTGAGCTGTCGTAGAGCACTGCGCGGTTGAAGGCGAACCACGACTCGAAAGAGTCTGATGCGTGGGCGTAGATGTGCACGACTCCCAGTCGCCTGGGCATGCTCTCGATGATCGCGCGGACTCCCGGCGGACTCTGGGCCAGGTCGGGGTAGGGCAGGCGGGTCATGGTCATGCCTCCTTGGTGGGTTCGGCGGCGTGGCGGTGTGAGCCGTTCTCGCCGTGGATGGATGCGCGGAAGTCGGCGAAGTCCCCGCTCGGGCCTGGGGCCGTGGGCATGGCATCCAACAGGGCCTGGGTGCGGGCCTTGATGAGGTCGATTCCCGCGCGGTCGGTGTGCACGTAGAGCCGGTCCTCACGGATGGCCTCAAGCACAAGGTCGCCAACATGGTCGGGGGCCACGCCATACGTCGCGAGTGTGGCCTCCACCTTCGGGGTGAGCCGTTCGACCCGGTGCCGGGCCTTGGACAGGCCTTCGGCTCCGCCCGGTTCGGTGAACGCCCTGCACGTGCTACTGGCGATCTTGGTGGCGACCGCGCCCGGGCACAGCACGGTCACCCCGACGGGGGCGCCGGCCGCCTGTAGCTGGTTGCGGAGCGACTCCGACAGGCCGACCACCGCGTACTTGGAGGTCGAGTACATGTAGCCGACGGCGGCGACCAGGCCTGCCGCGGACGCGGTGTTGACGATGTGCGCTGGGGTGCCGCGTTCCAGCATCCGTGGCAGGAAGGTCTGGACGCCGTTGATCACCCCGCCGAGATTGATGCCCAGCGTGAGGTCCCACAAGTCGTAGGTCATGTCGTCGACGGATTCGGGGAAGACGATGCCGGCGTTGTTGCACAGCACCGAGATCGGCCCGAGGCGCCGTTCTGCCTCCGCCGCGGCCTCAGCGAAGCGGCTCCGGTCACGGACGTCGAACTCGAACGTGGCCACCTCGGGGCCGGCTCCCAGCACCACCTCGGCCGCGCGCAGTGCGTCCCGGTCGACATCGACGAGTGCCAGGCGTACGCCCTGCCCGCGCAGGGCGCGGGCGATGCCGAGCCCGATCCCCTGCGCGCCGCCGGTGATGAACGCCGCCGTTCCGGCCAGTTGATCCATGGTCGTCCCTTTTCTGGTAGATGCCGACCTTCAGTCTGCGCCGAAAAATTAGACTCTGTCAAATGTTAGTCGGTGTCTAGTAGGATGCCGAGCATGGACACCGACCCAGGACTACGCGAGCGCAAGAAGCTGCGCACCCGACGCGAACTCGCCGAAGCCGCCCTGCGCCTGTTCGCGGACCAGGGCTATGAGCCGACCACCGTGGCGCAGATCGCCGCAGCGGCGAACGTGTCACGGGCGACGTTCTTCAACTACTTCACCGACAAGGAAGACGTGCTCTTCGCTGACGCCTCCGCACACGAGGACCTCATGAAGGAGGTGCTCACCGACACCGACCGGGAGGTCACGCCTGGGCAGGCCCTCTTCCAGGCCGTGGAGCGCCTGCTCCAGGCACCCGTCTGGAGCCTGAGCCCGGAAAGCGATCTCGTCCCGGTCCGGGCACGCCTGATCGTCACGGAGCCAGCCCTGCGCGCACGGGCCCTGCTCCGCATCGCGGACATACACGCAGCATGGGCCCGCGCGCTCCACGAGGCGTTCCCCGACCGGCTAGACGAGATCGAGGCCGCCACCCTGGCCGGCACCGTGATCGGCGCGGTGCTCGGCGCCGCCGCAACCCACCTGGCCACCGGCGCCGAACACGGCTCACTGCCGGGCATCGTCCGCAAGGCCGCTGAAGCGGCCCTCGCCGGACCGCGCTCGCACCCTCAAGATCGGCCGCTCCACCGTCTATGAGGCTCGGGCCCAACGCTGAGCAGCGGCTTTGTCGTCCGGTGGCCCGTTTTCGCCATTCCGGTGGCACCCGAACCGGGTCAAGCTCCACCAGGCCGACTACGGCGACCTGGCCCGGTAGATGCTGCAAGACGTCCTCGCCGATCCCGAGTGGGCCGCCCTGATCACGCCAGTCGACCGGCGCGGCCTGACCCCGCTGTTCTGGCTGCACGTCCGCCCCTACGGCGAGGTGCCTTGACCTGAGCGCCCGGTTGAGCATCGGCGATCTCGGCTCGCTCGGCGGTGCATGAGGACAATCCGTCGCTGGGTTGCTGTTGGGATTGGACCAAGCCGCCCAGCAGTACCCCGCCCGCCATCACCGATAGCGCTCGGATCGCCGCACTGTGGCGTCTTCCTGCGCGTACTGGCGCTACTAGGGAGTCGCGCCTGGTGTGGGGGCCACGCGCTCGAGTTTGGTCCAGCCCGTCCAGCCTCGCTGCTTCAGCAGTTCGATCAGCCGGCGCGCCGGCGGCACAGTGGCGAACGCCAGCGTATCCATCAGCTTGACGAGCGGTAGCTCGATATCGATGTCGTCGACATAGTCCTCGCCCCGCTCGTCGGCCATACGCGTGAGGTAGGCGGCCAGCTTGTCGGCCAGCTCGACCAGCCGCGGGTCGTCGTCGGCTCGGTCAAGAGCCTGGCCCAGGGTGAGGTAGAAGTCGACCAGCCGCGGATCGTCGAGCTGCTCCCGCTTGCGTGCCATCCACTCCGGGACTCGCTCGGGTGAGTGCGCGGCCAGCGGGATCCAGCCGTCACGCTCGGCCTGAACGATCCGCTCGTCGACCCCGAGCGCCCGCATCCGGTCGAGATACTCGACCACTTCCGGGGGCAGGACCAGGCTGTCCCCGGAGGCGAGCCGGGCGATTCGCTCGCGGTGCCGCTGCCTCTCCCGGATCTCCGCCTGCAGCTGCCTATCGATGTCTGCGACCGCCGCGGCGAACTCCTCCTGCCCGGCCCGCAGCAGCTCCCGCACCCGCACCAGCGGAACCCCGGCCTCGGCGAGGGTCCGGATCTTGATCAGTTCGATCACGGCGCCGGCGTCGTATCTGCGGTAACCGGAGTGATCCCGGTCAGGCTCCAGCAGCAGCCCCTTGGCGTGGTAGTGCCGCACCGCACGCACCGTCACCCCCGCGTACGACGCCAGCTCGCCGATAGTCAGCATCAGACCAGTCTCCAGGAGCTGCTCAAGAGATCGCCCGACCGGATGAGCCTGATGCATCAAGAATGATCTGCGCGATGTGCGGGGCATGGGTGAAGACAAGCTGATGATCGGCGTCGAGCCAGCTGGTGGCAATGTGCGGATGCTCGCGGACAAGCCGCTCGACGCCGGCACGCCAGTTCTGGTTGAACCGCGGCGCAGGCCCTTCGCTGCTGTCGCCGGCCATCGAGGTCGACATGATCATACTGACGGGCCGGTCGATGTTCCTGTACCGGTCGAGGATCTCGGACCGGCTCACGTCGATCTCGAGGTTCAGGTCGAGAATCTCTTGGGCGCTGAGCAGCACCTGACGCGCGGTGCCCCGCTCGGCCTCCTGCTGAGTCGCCAGCTCCTCCCACATGGCGCGGAACGCCGGCAGGATTGCCTCGGTGATGAACGGTTCGGGCACCGGGTTCGCCCCGTCGATGAGAACAAGCTCGGCGACGGTGTCAGGATGCTCGGAGGCATAGTGCACGGCCAGGTCGGCGCCCAGCGAGTAGCCCACCAGCACGGGCGCTGTTGGGAGGCCGAGGTTTCCCAGCTCCGCCATCACTGCGGCGAGATCGTTGTGGAAGTCCTCGAAGGAGTACCGGTCGGCGGCCGAGGCGAGGCCATGCCCCCGCAGGTCGAAGGTCACCACGTCGTGATCGCGCCTCAGCAGCTCGATCAGCTCGCGCAGGTGGGCCTGGGTCGAGCTTAGGCCAGGGCACAGGACCAGCGGTCGTCCCTGACCGCCGCGAGACACCGGGATTGTGACGCCGTCGTGGTGGATCGTGAAGCGACGGATCGTCCTGTCGCCTCTCTCCGCCCGCTCTCCATCATTGTTGTGCTCGTCGTACAGCTCGGCGACCTCAATCGCCTTGGTTTCCGTGGTCATGCCACCATGCTGAAAGCTTGACCCTGCGTCAGGGTCAAGCGGCGCGGCAACATGACGCCCATACATCCGCGATCGCCGATTTCTGGGCCACGCCTCTGAGAGGCGCCGCCGGGGGTGTTGTCAACCGTTCGATTCTCAACACCCTGGCCGGAGCCCCCTTCACGAACCGCCGACAGCCCGCCGGAGTGTCGGAAAAACGTGTTGCGAAGTCGGAGTGTCCATCAGCTCCCACAACACCGTTTTCTCTCCACTTCCCGACATGTGACAACGCTTCCCGACGGCTCGGCTCCTGCCGCAGTCCGCCAAGCCGCCGACGACTTCCTTGGCGCCGAACCCGCGGTCCTCTCCGGAGCGCTTGTCGGCTATGCCCGGGTCTCCACCCGTGATCAACGGCTGGACCGGCAGACCCGCGCGCTCGAAGCCGCCGGCTGCATCCGCATCTTCGCCGACAAGCTGAGCGGCAAGAACACCGACCGCGAAGAGCTCACCAAGGCCCTGGACTACCTGCGGCCCGGCGACACCCTGGTCGTTCCCTCACTCGACCGGCTCGCCCGCTCCCTGGCCGACCTCATCACGATCGTCACCGAGCTGCGCCGCCGCGGCGTCGGCTTCCAGTCCCTGAAGGAAGCCCTCAACACCACCACCCCCGCTCGATGACCTCGTCGGCCAGTTCCGAGCGCCCTCGCGGGAAGCGGCCGTACTGCGTATAGAACTTCAGCAAGATCGCGAAGGCGAGGCGCGTGGCACCTCGCTTTCCGGCGATCAGATCACGCTCTTCGTCCAGGATCGTCCAGTGCTCGACCAGCTCGTCGATGTGCATCGAAGGCCCGCGGCCGCACCGGCGGCCGCCCCACCGTCGTCAACGCCGAACTCCTGAAAGCCGCCCGCGACCTACTGCCTAACCCCGACCGTTCGATCACCTCGATCGCGAAGCTGCTGGGCGTCTCGGTCGGGACGCTGTACAACCACATCCCTGACCTTCAGGAGATCCGCGCAGGACGGGGTACGGCACTCATCCAGAGAGTCTGACCTCGAAAGGTGCCTCGTTCGGGACGGATGACACCTCTTTGGCAGCATCGCGACTACCAAGATCAATCTCAGCGATAACGGCTGTACCGCTGTTCCTCGACCCCGAGGTAAGCGTGAGACCGCGACGGGCGTGCCTGCCGTACCTGAGAATGCGCTGTGAACCTGCGCCAACGCCTTTCTGACGCTGACCCCTTACGTTACTTTTGTCCGACTACGGTCGCCGTTACCTCTGGTTTCGGCTGCCCATTCCACGGGGGGAATGGGGGAACGCGCGGGGAGAGAGAGGGTTGCAGGCGCGCATGGGCGTTGTGAGAACCGGCATCAAGAGAAGGTTTCGGCTGCTGAACGAGGCGCTGCGCCCTCCACGTCAGCTGACGCCGCCGGAGACGAGCCCGATGAAGGCCTCCCGGCCGCGTCCCCCGAAGCGCACGCACGTGGTCGACTACTCGATCCCCATCCTGTCGCGGCAGGTGGACTCCCCGGTCTTCGTGATCGCCTCGGTGCGCTCCGGATCCACGCTGCTGCGCATGCTGCTCAACAGCCACTCCCGCATCCGCGCCCCGCACGAGCTGCACTTGCGCACCATCGGCGTGCAGCTGACGCCCGACTTCTCGGAGCGGTCCATGCAGGAGCTCGGGATGGACAAGGTGGAGCTGGAGCACGTGTTGTGGGACCGCATCCTGCGACTGGAGCTGGAACGCAGCGGCAAGGAGATCATCGTCGACAAGACGCCGGGCAACGTCTTCGTCTGGGAACGGCTGCACTACGCCTGGCCGAAAGCCAAGTTCCTCTTCCTGCTGCGCCACCCGGAGGGTGTGGTGTCCTCCCTGGAGAACCGCAAGGGCAACACCTCGACCCGCGAAGCGCTGGAAGCGAACGCGCTCAAGTACTTCAAGCCCTTGGACGAGGCCCGCCGCACCCTCGACGGGCTGACCCTGCGCTACGAGGAGCTCACCGCCGAACCGGAACGGGTCACCCGCGAGGTCTGCGACTACCTGGGCGTGGTATGGGAGCCGGAGATGCTCGACTACAGCAAGCACGACCAGGGCCGGTTCGTACCGAACCTGGGCGACCGCAGCGACACCATCAAGTCCGGACGGATCCAGCCCGCCCGCACCTTCGACGACACCGCCGCGCTCTCGCCCGAACTCGCCACGTACGCCAAGGCGTGGGGCTATACCTGAGCTCGCGGAAACCCGCGTGACCGGGCGGGAGGCCGTGTGACAGGATCCGACGATGACCATCGAGTTCGCCCCTTACTCCTCCGGCGACGCCGACGCGCTGGCGGACTTCCTGACGGGCAACGACTGGCCCTTCCACGCGGGCACCCAGGACGCGGAGACGGTCAGGCGGCGGGCCGAGAACGGGCTCTACTGGAACGACGAGAGCAGGACGTTCTGGGTGCTGGCCGGCGGGGAGCGCGCCGGCCTGGTGCGGCTGCAGGACCTCGCCGACGACACGCCCATGTTCGACCTGCGGATCCGCGCCGACCGGCGCGGCCAGGGCCTCGGCACGGCCGCGGTCGCGTGGCTGACCTCCTACCTCTTCACCGAGTTCGCGCACATCACGCGGATCGAGGCCACGACCCGCCAGGACAACCACGCCATGCGCGCGGCCCTGCGCAGCAACGGGTACGCCAAGGAGGCGCACTACCGCGAGGCCTGGCCGACCCCCGACGGCACCCCTTACGACTCGATCGGCTACGCCGTCCTGCGGCGCGACTGGATCTCCGGCACGGTGACGCTCCCCGACTGGCACGACGAACCCGCGACCCGGTCGAGCTGATCGACGTGCGCCCGGCGGTCCCGTATGGAAGGTAAGTGGGTGCGCCGGCTCTGGTGGGTGGGGGCTCCGGTGCTCGCGGGCATGCTGCTGGTAGCGGCCGTACGCGACGTGGTGCCCGCCTACACCGCCCAGTTCGGTTCCGGCGTCCCCGGCGTCTTCACCGCCACCGAGCACGACTGCGGCGGCCGTTCCTGTGCGTGGATCGGCTCCTTTTCCGCCGACGACGGCTCGGCGCCCCCGCGGCGCGTCACGCTGTCGACGGGCGGCGACCTGGAGCGGGTGGGCGACGCCATCCCCGCCGTGGACACCGGCAACCCGTACTTCGTCTACCCGGCGACGGGCTCCGCCGACTGGCTGCTGATCACCGTCCTCGGCATCGCGAGCATCATCACGCTCGGCGTCTGGTTGCGGGGCGTGGTCCGTGCGCTCCGCCGTGCTTTCGGGGTGTGACCGGGGGCGCCGCCTCACATTCCGGGCCGCTGCGTCGTCGAGCCGGAGAGACACCGTCCACGTCCGGAGGAACACCCCATGTCCAGCAACAAGGCGATATTCCAGCGTTTCCACGAGGCCCTCAACAGCCGCGACGCCGCGCTCATCGCGGCGACGGTCGACGAGGTCTGCCACCCTGACGTGATCTTCCACGCGCCGGTGCCGACGGGCGTGACGGGGACGCGGGCGCTCAAGGAGGTGTGGCCGGTGCTTCTCAGAGGTTTCCCCGACATCCGCGTGGAGGTCCAGGACGTGATCGCCGAAGGAGACCGGCTCGTCTCCAGGCACGTGGTCACCGGCACCCACCAGGGCGAGTTCAGGGGGCTGCCGCCGACCGGCCGCGCGGTCACGTACGACGAGATCTTCATCTTCCGCTTCGCGGACGGCCGGATCGCCGAGCTGTGGGGCGTCGTCGACGTCCTGACGCAACTGCGCCAGCTCGGCGCCGTCCCGTCCTGACGGCTACGGCAGGCCGCGCTCCGGACGGTCCACCCAGACGTACTGGCCGCTCTGGGTGACCGTCATCCCGAACCGGTCCCGGCCGGGCCCGCCCCAGCCCACCCATCGGAAGTAGGCGGCGGTCACGTCGTCCCACAGGGGCCGCTCACCCACCTGGTAGACCTCGTACTCGGTGCTGCCAGGACGCCACTTCACCGTCCCCCAGGCGCAGGGGTCGGCGGGGTCCGACAACCACAACCGGTACAGCTCGCCGTCCTCGTCCCGGTCGGCGCCGCCTTCGGAGGTCAGCCCTGTCAGCGCCGCGATGGCCAGGTCGGCGCCGGCGGGGGCGAAGGCGATCGTGCGCGGATCGATGCCGGTGGTCGAACGACGCCTGTCCTCGGACCCGCGCGGCGGCCGGTCGGCGGGGTCCCGCTGGGAACGCATCATCATGTAGTCGGCATAGTCGGCGAAGCGCCCGTGCGCCGCGCCGTCCGGCGTGACGGTCAGGCGCAGTTCGTGGCCGTCGCCGAAGCCGGGACAGTACGGCACCACGATCACCGCACCGGGCCGGCACTGCTCGATCCAGGCATGGGGAACGTCCCGGACGCCGCAGGTGACATGCACCCGGTCGTACAGGGCTCCCCGCCGGTGCCCGGCCGCGCCGTCACCGACGAGCAACAGCGGGCGGGCGCCGACGGTGCGCACGGTGGCGGCGGCCTGCCGAGCGACCTGCGGATCGACCTCGACAGAGGTCACGCTCCCGTGCTCGCCGACGAGCTGGGACAGCAGGCAGGCGTCCAGCCGGTGCCGGTGCCGATCTCCAGGACGCGGTGCCCCGGCTCGACGTCCAGCAGGTGGAGCAGACTCGCCACGGTGCTCGGCGCGGAGGCCGAGGACGTGTAGTCGCCTTCGCCCGACGTGAGGTCCGTGGCTCCGTCGTCGAGCTGGGTGACGATGCTGGTGTCGCCGTAGACGGCGTCCCACCACGTGGCGGGGTCCGTCTCGCGGTCGATGACGCGGACGTCACCATCACCGAAGAAGGCCAGCCCGACGGCCGGGGCCGTGCTTACCGCCCATCTAGCTCCCACCCACCCGCAGTCACTTAAAGTAAGACTAGGACTACGTTAAGAGTCGGGCAAGGGCGGTCAGGTGTTGCGGCGGGTGCCGGGGTCCTTCAGTGCGGCGCGGCCGGCTTCCAGGCGGGCCACCGGGATGCGGAACGGGCTGCAGGAGACGTAGTCCAGCCCCACCTCGTGGCAGAAGTGCACGGAGCCGGGGTCCCCGCCGTGTTCGCCGCAGATGCCCAGGTGCAGGTCGGGCCGGGTGGCCCTGCCCTCCTTGGCCGCGATCTCGATCAGGCGGCCGACGCCCTCACGGTCGATGGTCTCGAAGGGAGAGGTGCCGAAGATGCCGAGGTCGAGATAGCGCGAGAAGAACGACGCCTCCACGTCGTCCCTGGAGAAGCCCCAGCACATCTGGGTAAGGTCGTTCGTGCCGAAGGAGAAGAACTGCGCCGCCTCGGCGATCCTGCCCGCCGACAGCGCCGCCCTCGGGACCTCGATCATGGTGCCGATCAGGGCGTCGACGCCGGTCTCCGCGAGGATCTCGACGGCCTCCTCGCGTACGGACTCCAGCTCCTGGACGGCGGCCACCAGCGGGATCATGATCTCCGGCCGGGAGCCCGGCACCTCCTTGGCGGCCTGGGCGATGGCGCGGACCTGCATGGCGAACAGGCCGGGAATCACGAGGCCGAGGCGTACGCCGCGCAGGCCGAGCATCGGGTTCTGCTCGTGCAGGCGCTTGACGGCGGTCAGGAGCTCGCGGTCCTTGTCGGTGACGTCCGGTGACGTGGCGACCTTGACGGACAGGTCCACGATGTCGGGGAGGAACTCGTGCAGGGGAGGGTCGATGAGGCGGATGGTGACGGGATCGCCGTCCATCGCCTGAAATATGGCTGCGAAGTCGGCTTTCTGGAGGGGCTCCAGGGCGTCCAGCGCGGCCTGGCGCTCGTCGTCCGTCGACGCCAGCACCAGGTCCTCCACCAGCCGTCTGCGCTCCCCCAGGAACATGTGCTCGGTACGGCACAACCCGATCCCCTGCGCGCCGAACCGGCGGGCCCGCGCCGCGTCCTGCGGGGTGTCCACGTTGGCCCGCACGCCCAGCCGGCGGCCGGCGTCCGCGTGGCGCATGATCCGGTCGACGGCCCTGACCAGCTCGCTGCCCGGCTCGGCGCCCTCGAAGTATTCGACGACCTCCGAGTCGACCACCGGCACCTCCCCGAGGAACACCTCGCCCGTGGTCCCGTCGATGGAGATGAGGTCTCCTTCGGAGACGACCACGCCGCCCGGCGCGGTGAACCTGCACTCCTCCGTGGACACCTCCAGGTCCTCGGCCCCGCACACGCACGTCTTGCCCATGCCACGGGCGACCACGGCCGCGTGGGAGGTCTTGCCGCCGCGGCTCGTCAGGATGCCCCTGGCGGCGATCATGCCGGCCAGGTCGTCGGGGTTGGTCTCGCGCCGGACCAGGATGACGTCCTCGCCCTGCCCCGACAGCTCGATGGCCCGCTCGGAGCAGAAGACGGCCCTGCCGACGGCGGCTCCGGGCGAGGCGTTCATGCCTTTGGCGATCGTCTTCCTGTCGGCGTCCGCGTCGAAGCGCGGGAACATGAGCTGGGCCAGCTGGTCGCCGGTGACCCGGGTGACGGCCTCGTCGAGCGTGATCAGGCCCTGGTCGACGAGCTGGGTCGCGATGCAGAACGCGGCCGCCGCCGTGCGCTTGCCGACGCGCGTCTGCAACATCCAGAGCTTGCCGCGCTCGATCGTGAACTCGATGTCACACAGGTCCTTGTAGTGGTTCTCCAGGGTCTCCATGATGGCGAGCAGCTCGTCGTACGAGTGCTTGTCGAGGCGTTCGAGCTCCTGGAGCGGGATCGTGTTGCGGATGCCGGCCACCACGTCCTCGCCCTGGGCGTTCTGCAGGTAGTCGCCGTAGATGCCCTGCAGGCCCGAGCCGGGGTCGCGGGTGAAGGCGACGCCGGTGCCGGAGTCGTCACCGTAGTTACCGAAGACCATGGCCATGATGTTGACGGCGGTGCCGAGGTCGGCGGGGATACGTTCCTGGCGGCGGTAGAGGACGGCGCGTGGCGCGTTCCACGAGTCGAAGACGGCGGTGACGGCCAGGCGCATCTGCTCGCGCGGGTCGGCGGGGAAGTCGCCGCCCGTCTGCTCGCGCACGATGCCCTTGTACGTCTCCACGAGCCGCTGCAGTTCGCCCGCGTCGAGGTCGGTGTCGTGGCGCCTGCCCTTGACGGCGTCGAGCGCCCGCTCGAACAGCTCACCGTCGATCCCGAGCACGGTCTTGCCGAACATCTGGATGAGCCGGCGGTAGGAGTCCCATGCGAAACGTTCGTTGCCGCCCGCCTGCTTGGCCAGGCCGTGCACCGACTCGTCGTTGAGCCCGATGTTGAGCACCGTCTCCATCATGCCCGGCATGGAGAATTTCGCCCCGGAGCGTACGCTGACGAGCAGCGGGTCGTCGGCCTGCCCGAGTTTCCTGCCCATTCGGTTCTCGAGCGCGTCCAGATGCTCCGCGACCTCCTGCTCCAGACCTCCCGGTGTGGAGCCTTCCGCCAGGTAGTGGCGGCAGGCCTCGCTGGTGATCGTGAATCCGGGAGGAACGGGGAGCCCGAGGTTCGTCATTTCGGCGAGGTTGGCTCCCTTACCGCCGAGAAGATCCTTGAGATTCCTGTTGCCCTCGGTGAAATCGTAAACGTACTTGGCCACCACAGCTCCAATCCGACGCCTCTGCTCCGGACTCTACCGGCGAAATTGATGACGAAACTTCACCCCTTTCAATAGTTGACGTTTATGCAGGTGAACCGCCCTGGACAGGTCTAATCCAATTGTACGGACAGAAGTCGAGGAATTGGATTAGACCAATTGGTTTAAACCAATTCTTGGGAAAGGGCGCGGAAAGGAGGGAGGGCGTTGTGTCCCGGAGCACGGGGAAGGGCGCCCCTGCCGGCCGGCGACGGGGACGCCCTGCGTACGACGCTTCAGACGAGCGGGTTGTCGTCGGGCGGCGGGCCCGGCACTCCGCCGCGCGGCGGCAGGCGGAGCACGAACGTCGCGCCCTCTCCCAGTTGCGAATACACCGCCACCCGCCCCCCGTGCGACTCCACGATCTGGCGGACGATGGCCAGGCCCAGCCCGGTGTGGCGGTCGCGGCGGCTGGCCTCGCCGCGCCAGAAGCGGTCGAACACGCGCTGCTGGTCCGCCGCGCCCAGTCCGGGCCCGTCGTCGCGGACCGCCACCCACAACCAGCCGTCCGCCCGTCGCGCCGCCACGCGGATCGTGCCGCCCGGAGGTGAGAAGCGCACGGCGTTGGAGAGCAGGTTGGCCACGGCGCGGCGCAGCGCGTCGGAGTCGCCGCTCATGTCCAGGCCGGCGCCCAGGTCGCGGGTGATCCGCACGTGACGGGCCGCGGCCGGGGTGGCGTGCTCCTCGCACGCCTCCGCCACCACCCTGGCCAGGTCGAGATCGGCGTCGGCGAACGCCGTGCCCTGACGCCTCGCGCTGGCCAGCAGGTCCTCGACGAGCCTGGTCATGCGGGTGGTCGCCCGGTCCACGATGGCCACGGCCCTGGTGCGCTCCTCGTCACTGGCGTCGGGGGCGGACAGCACGGCGTCCACGTTCGCGCGGATGATCGTCAACGGGCTGCGCAGCTCATGCGAGGCGTCGTCGATGAGCTGGCGCTGCGCGCTGAACGCCTCCTCCAGCCGGTCGAGCATGGTGTCGATGGTGTCGGCCAGGTCCTTGAGCTCGTCGCGCGGCCCGTCCAGCTTGATGCGCCGGGCCAGGTCGGTCGCCTGGATCTCCTCCGTGGTGCGGGTGATCGACCTGACCGGACGCAGCACGCGGCCGGCCAGCACCCAGCCGATGCCCAGGCTGGCGAGATAGAGCCCGACGAGCGTGACCAGCGAATAGTCGCGCAGCGTGGCCAGCGTCTTGACGTTGACCGCGTTCTCGACCTCCTGGACGAAGACGACCTCCCGCCTGCCCAGGTACTGGTCCCCCGAGTAGGCCTTGGCGTACTCGGTGGTGTAGGGGCGTTGCTCGGTGGACTTCGACACGGCGACGTAGATGCCGCCGAGCACGAGCGCGGCCAGCACGAACAGCAGCCCCGAGTAGAGCACCGTGAGCCGGAAGCGGATGGTGTGGATCATGTCGGCTCCTTGAGCCGGTAGCCCCGGCTGATCACCGTCTCGATGAGGCCGTCCTCCTGCAGCTTGCGCCGCAGGTTGCCGACCGTGACGCGCACGGTGTTGGTGAACGGGTCGGCGTGCTCGTCCCAGACGTGCTCCAGCAGCTCCTCGCTGGACACCACGTGGCCCGGCCTGGTCATCAGGTAGTGCAGCACGCCGTACTCCTTGGGGGTGAGCGCCAGCGACCTGCCGTCCAGCGACACCTCGAGCCTGGCCGTGTCGATGCGCAGCCCGCCCACCTCCAGCACGGAGGTCCCGCCGCTGCTCTCCCTGCGCAGCAGCGCCCGCACCCGGGCCAGCAGCTCGGGGAAGGCGAACGGCTTGACCAGGTAGTCGTCCGCCCCCTCGTCGAGCCCTCGCACGCGATCGTCAAGCCGGTCGCGGGCGGTCACCATGATGATCCGCACCCCCTGCCCCGCCGCGCGCACGGTGCGGCAGAGCTGGAAGCCGTCGCCCCCGGGCAGGTTCAGGTCGAGCAGGACCAGGTCGTACGTGTTGACCTGCAACTTCTCGTTCGCGGACGGCGCGTCGTAGGCCACGTCCACGGCGTAACCGGCGCGGACGAGGCCCACCCGCAACGCGTCGACCAGGTCCTCCTCGTCCTCCACCACAAGCAGTCGCATGCTGTTGACCCTAATTTCGCATGATGCGTTCCGCGATGGGCGCGGCCCGGTCGATGGGGATGGCGAAACCGATCCCGATGTTCCCGCCCCCTCGCCCGGCCGCGATCGCGGTGTTCACCCCCACGACCTCACCCCGGTCGTTCACCAGCGGCCCACCCGAGTTGCCCGGGTTGATGGACGCATCCGTCTGCACGGCCGTACGCGATGCCCCGCCCAGCCGTACCTCCCTGTCCAGGGCGCTGACGATGCCCGCGGTGACCGTGCCGGACAACCCCAGCGGCGAGCCGATGGCCAGCACCCGCTCGCCCACGGACAGGTCGGACGAGCGGCCGAGGACGGCGGGTGTCAGCTCATCCGGGCGGTCGACCACCAGCACGGCCAGGTCCTCGTCATCGTCCGCGCCGACCACGCGGGCGCTCAGCCTGCGGCCGTCGTTCAGCACCACGGTCGCCAGGCTGCTCGTGCCGACCACGTGTGCGTTGGTGAGGATGTGGCCGCGTCCGTCCACCACGAAGCCGGACCCGCCGCGGCTGCCGGCCTCCACGGAGACCACGCTGGGAAGCACCCGCGCCGCCGTCGCGCTCAACCCGGTCAGACCGGACGACGGCGCGGGCGCGACCCGCGGCAGGGCCGTGACGGGGACCGGCTCGGACACCCCGGAGAGCCGGGCCCCCGCCACTCCTGCCGCCCCACCGGCGGTCGCCGCCACGAGCGCGGCGACCACCAGCAGGCGTCCTCTGGGCGCCGCCGCGCCCTGCCCGTGCCGCGCCCCCCGCACAGGCGGCTCTCCGTGCACGGGCGGGCTCTGGGCGGGCGGGCCCAGGATGGGCGGCGGCTGCGTGGGAGCCTCTCGCGGAGGCGGTGGACCCGGCACGGGCGGCGGCCCCAGGATGAGCTCCTGGGGACCGCCGAGCAGCGCCGTACGGAACTCCGGCCCGCTCGGCCGGCCGAGGCCCCTCACGGGAACCTCGAGAACCACACCATCGACGTCACCGCCGCGATCAGCCCGGACATCAGTCCCGCCGCCACGAACCACTGCCATACCTCCTGCTGCTCGGTGCGGTAGCCGACCGACGTGCCGATGTCCTCGTACACCGCCTGCAGCTCGCTGCCGCTGGCCGCCTCGTAGAACCCGCCGCCCGCCGACTCGGCCAGCCCGCGCAGCGCGGGACCGTCCACCGGCACGGGGACCTCCTGGCCGGAGAGGCTGATGGTGCCGTCCGCGGTGCCGTAGGCGATGGTGGTGACCGGGACGCCCCTCGACTGGGCCTCGGCCGCCGCGTCGTTCAGCGTGCGGCCGGTCGTGTTGGAGCCGTCCGACAGCAGCACGATGTGCGCGGGCGGCGCCTCCTCCTGCGAGTCGAGCGTGGCGATGGCCTCCAGCGAGGAGTAGACGGCCTCGCCGATGGCGGTGCCCGAGGCCGTGCCGAGCCGGTCGAGCGCGCTCAGCACCGCCTGCCGGTCCGTGGTCGGCGGCACCGCCACGGAGGCCGACGACGAGAACGACACCAGACCCAGGTTGAACCTCTCGGGCAGGCCCTCCACGAACTGCCTGGCCGCCTGCCGGGCCGCCGAGAACCGGTCGGGGCTGACGTCGGTGGCGCTCATCGACGCCGACACGTCGAACGCCACCATGATCGTGGCCCGTTCCCTCGGCACCTGCACCTCGGCCGTCGGCCGGGCGAAGCCCACGACCGCCAGCGCGAACATGAGCAGCAGCGCCGCCGCCGGGACATGCCTGCGCCATCCCGGGCTCCTCGGAGCCACCCGGTCGAGCAGGTCAAGGTTGGTGAAGCGGACGGCGTACGCGCTGCGCCGCAGCGACATGAGCACGTAGGCGACGGCGAGCAGCGCCACGGGGATGAGCAGCAGCAACCAGATGGGCGAGATCAGGCTCACGCCACATCACCTCCTGTGCCGGGTGTGCCGCCGCCTCGGGCGGGGGGCCGGGCGGGCAGCATCGGGCTCGGGGCCAGCGCGGCCAGGCGGCGCTGGCGCATGACGTGCTGGACCAGGTCACGCACCCAGTCCCGGTCCGTACGCAGCCGCAGGTGGGTGGCTCCGGCCCGGCGCAACGCCTGTGCGATGGCGTCGCGCTGCCCGGCCGCCGCCTCCGCGTACCGGCGGCGCAGCCGGGCGTTGCCGGTGGCGACCTCGCGCCGCCGTCCCGTCTCCGGGTCGATCAGCGTGAGGATCCCCACGTCCGGCAGGGTCAGCTCGCGCGGGTCGACCACCTCCACCGCCAGCACCTGGTGTCTGGCGGCGAGCCTGCGCAGCGGCGACTCCCACGTCTCGGGCGCGTCCAGGTAGTCGGACACCACCACGACGAGACCGCGCCGCCGTACGACCCGGGCCAGTTGTTCCGCCGCGACGCCGAGCAGCGGCTCGGCCACCCCGGGCGGGGTGCGCGGCAGCGCGAACGCCGCCTGCAGCAGCGCCATCAGGTGCGGCCGGCCCGTCCTGGCGGGCAGCGTCCTGACGCCGCCCCCGTGCAGCAGGTGGGTGCCGATGCGGTTGCCGGTCCGCTGGGTGAGGAAGCCGACCGCCGCCAGCGCGGACAGGGCGAGCTCCCGCTTCTCCAGCACCGTGGTCCCGAAGTCCATGCTCGCGGTGACGTCGAGCAGGGCCCACATCTCCAGCTCCCGGTCGGCGACCATATCCCGCACGTGGGGCTCGTTGGTGCGGGCGGTGACGTTCCAGTCCATCCGCCGCACGTCGTCCCCCGGCTGGTACGGGCGCGACTCCGCGGGCTCGCTCCCGGGACCTGGCACCAGCCCGAGGTGTTCGCCCTGGAGCAGTCCATCCAGCCTCCTGGTGATCGTCAGTTCGAGCCGGCGCAGCGCGGGCTCCGCGATCAGGTACGGCTTCATGCCACCGCGTCCTGCCGTACCGATTCCTGGCGCACCGCTTCCTGTTGGGGCGCGATGAGGGGCAGCGGCACGGCGGCCAGCACCCGGTCCACGATCTGCCGGGGCTCGACCCCGTCGGCCAGCGCGTCGAAGGAGAGCACCAGCCGGTGCGCCATCACGTCGTGCGCCAGGTCGCGTACGTCCTCAGGCAGCACGTAGT
The DNA here is from genome assembly GCF_004352805.1 of Nonomuraea mesophila. Taxonomy (NCBI): domain Bacteria; kingdom Bacillati; phylum Actinomycetota; class Actinomycetes; order Streptosporangiales; family Streptosporangiaceae; genus Nonomuraea; species Nonomuraea mesophila. The sequence goes on along the minus strand of NZ_SMLD01000011.1, from coordinate 89,474 downwards.
CGCGCCCCCTCAGAAGCGCCAGCGCCCTGGCGGCCGACAGCAGGCCGAGCGTGGCCCTGGGGCTGGCCCCGAACGCCAGCAGCCGGCGTACGTCCTGCACCCCGTACCGGTCGGGGTCGCGGGTGGCGTAGACGAGGCGGACGGCGTACTCGGCGATGGCGTGGTGCACGAAGACCTCTTCGGCCCGCCGCTGCAGCGCGAGAACCTGCGCCGGGTCGAGGACGGCGTTCGGCGCGGGCGGGTCCACGCTCATGCGGTAGACGATCGCCAGCTCCTCCGATTCGCTGGGATAGCCCACGTCGATCTTCATGAGGAAGCGGTCGCGCTGCGCCTCGGGCAGGTGGTAGACGCCTTCCGACTCGATGGGGTTCTGGGTGGCCAGCACCAGGAACGGCCTCGGCACGTCGTGGGTGACGCCGCCGATGCTGACCTGCCGCTCGGCCATGATCTCCAGCAGGGCGGACTGCACCTTGGCGGGCGCCCGGTTGATCTCGTCGGCGAGCAGCAGGTTCACCATGACGGGGCCCAGCTCGATGTCGAACGACTCGGTCGACGGCCGGTAGATGCGCGTGCCGATGATGTCGGACGGCACCAGGTCGGGCGTGAACTGGATGCGGGCGAACGTCCCTCCGACCACGTTCGCCGTGGTCTCGGCGGCCAGCGTCTTGGCGATGCCCGGCACACCTTCGAGCAGGCAGTGCCCCTTGGCGATGACCGCGACGAGCAGCCGCTCGACCATGTGGTCCTGGCCGACGATCACCCGCTTGACCTCGAAGAGCGCGCGTTCGAGCAGTGCGGGGTCGATCATGGCTGCACGACCTTGTCGGGGCAGTCGTCCACGACCAGCCGCAGTTCCAGCGCCGTCGGCTCAGGTTCGGCGAACGCGGCACTCCCCGTCATGAGCACAGCGCCCGCGGCGAGCAGCACAAGAGCGAAACGTGATGTACGCATGGTTACCCTCGTCCCTCGTATGGCCGTTTATCGGCTTAGAGGGCATGTCATCAGGCAACCGCGAAAACCCGCGTAACCCCCGCCTTTACACGATTTTTCGGTGAGGCAGGCCGGTCACGAATGACCACGGAGCCGGGTGAACATGCGCGCGTCACGGCGGCGCGGCGGTGAGGCGGAGGAGCGTCTCCCTGGAGGGCCGCGGCGCGCGGCGGCGGGTGGGGCCCAGGCGGCCTGCCGTAAGAACAACACCGCCCACCCGCACGCGCGCCGCACTACGACGACCCCACAAACCCGCCACCAAGCACCCGAACGGTACGCACGAGGACAACCACACCAGCCCGTCGTTAACACGTACGCACGAGAAGCTACGGCACCCACGCAGACCCGTCGCACGCGAACACACGCACGCCCACTACCGCACCACACAAGCCCGTCACCAACAGGCACGCAGGAGAGCTACGGCACCCACGCGGACCCGTCGCACGCCCATCGCGGACGCCGAACTACGGCACCGCACAAGGGCCCGGTCAGTCGTTCAGGTGCTGGCGGAGGTAGGCGTCGACGCCGTCGATGGAGATGCGCTCCTGGGCCATGGAGTCGCGCTCGCGGATGGTCACCGCGTTGTCCTCCAGGGTGTCGAAGTCGACGGTGATGCAGAACGGCGTGCCGATCTCGTCCTGGCGGCGGTAGCGGCGGCCGATGGCGCCGGCGTCGTCGAACTCGACGTTCCACCGGCGGCGCAGCTGCGCGGCCAGGTCGCGTGCCTTCGGCGACAGGTCGGCGTTGCGCGAGAGCGGCAGCACCGCGGCCTTGACCGGGGCGAGCCGGTGGTCGAGCCGCATGACCGTGCGCTTCTCCATGACGCCCTTGGCGTTGGGCGCTTCGTCCTCGCTGTAGGCGTCGATCAGGAACGTCAGCGTGGCCCGGTCGACGCCGGCGGCCGGCTCGATGACGTAGGGGACGTAGCGCTCCCCGCTGTCCTGCTCGAAGAAGCTGAGGTCGGCGCCGGACGCCTTGGCGTGGGCGGTGAGGTCGAAGTCGGTGCGGTTGGCGATGCCTTCGAGCTCACCCCACTCGGAGCCGACGAAGTTGAAGCGGTATTCGACGTCGACGGTGCGCTTGGAGTAGTGGGACAACTTCTCCTGCGGGTGCTCGTAGAGGCGCAGGTTGTCCTTGTTGATGCCGAGGTCGGAGTACCACCGGAAGCGCTCGTCGATCCAGTATTGGTGCCACTCCTCGTCGGTGCCGGGCTTGACGAAGAACTCCATCTCCATCTGCTCGAACTCGCGGGTGCGGAAGATGAAGTTGCCCGGCGTGATCTCGTTGCGGAACGACTTGCCGACCTGGCCGATGCCGAACGGGATCTTCTTGCGGGCCGACTGCTGCACGTTGAGATAGTTGATGAAGATGCCCTGCGCGGTCTCGGGCCGCAGCCAGGCCAGGCCCGACTCGTCCTCGACGGGGCCGAGGTAGGTCTTGAGCAGGCCGCTGAACTGCCGGGGCTCGGTGAAGGTGCCCTTGTTGCCGCAGTTGGGGCAGGTGATGTCGGCCAGGCCGCCCTCGGGCGCCTTGCCGTTCTTCTCCTCGTAGGCCTCGACGAGGTGGTCGGCCCTGAAACGCTTGTGGCAGGACAGGCACTCGGTCAGCGGGTCGGTGAAGGTGTCGACGTGGCCGCTGGCCCGCCACACCTCGGGCGCCAGGATGACGCAGGAGTCGAGGCCCACCACGTCGTCGCGCGACTGGACCATCGACAGCCACCACTGCCGCTTGACGTTGTTCTTCAGCTCGACGCCCAGTGGACCGTAGTCCCACGACGCGCGCAGTCCGCCGTAGATCTCGCTCGACGGGTAGACGAGCCCGCGGCGCTTGGCGAGGCTGACGATGGTGTCCAGGACGTCGGTGCGTCGTGCCATGTTGGTTGGTTCTCTTTCCGGCTGGAGGTCGGCGAGTGAATTCGGTGAGATCCCAGCTTAGGGGACGCTCGAACGCCTTCGCGCGCGAGTATTGTTACGCGCCGTCCCGAACGTGAACGTCCTCATATGCGCTGGGTTCGTTGACCATGAGGATCATCAGCGGATACATCGCCATCCGGGCGGCGGAGAGCGCTCGGCGGTAGAAGCCGGCGCCCTCCCACTCGCTGATCAGCGCCCACAGGTTGGGCTCGTCGACCGATCGGGCCAGCCGGCCGCGGCGGTAGCCCGGCTGGCCGGCGAGCAGGTCGAGGATGGCGTGGCCCTGTTTGACGAAGTCCTGCGACTGGGACTCTGGAACGGAGTATCGGATCACAGCGAGCACGCGACCAGCCTAGAGGCCCCGTCCAGGAGCGCCGCTCCGCGCGACACGCGTAGGCTCTTCCCGTGACCCCGGACAGTGAGCGCGGCGGCAAGCGCACAGGCAGGCAGGGCGGCAAGCGTGCGGTCCCGCAGGGTGAGCAGTTCTTCACGCCGGGCGCGAGCGGGCTGCGCAAGGCCGTCGAGCAGCGCAGCGCCGTGCCGATGACGTTCCTGTTCACGCAGGTGCCCCGGTGGGTGGCGCCGGCGGTGATGGTGATCCTGCTGCTGGCGGGGTTCGCCGTGACCAATCCGCTGGGCGGCGTGGCCGTGCTGCCGGTGATCGCGTTCATCGGGTGGCTGGCCTATCTGTCCTGGCCGTCGCTGACCGTCGGCGGGAAGCTGCTGCGGGTCGTCATGCTGACCTTTCTCGTCCTGCTCGCGGCGACCCGCTTCGGCGCCTTCTGAGGGTTCGCCTCAGGCTTCTGGCTCCGTTCCTGACACGCGGTCCCGTTCCGGGCGCGTCTCAGGGCAGGCCGGCGCGGTCTCAGGGCAGAAGTGTGTAGTGCGGGAAGTTGCCCGGCAGGCGTTCGCCGTCGGGGCCGCTCGTGGCGGCGCGCACCAGCAGCTCGCCGCCGACGAACGCGCCGCGCCACGACGCGCCGAGCCCGCCGAACAGTTCCTCGCGGTCGCCGCGCGAGCGGGGTGTGTTGTGGCCCACCTTGAACGCCCGCACCTGGGGCGCGAGGCGGTGGAAGGTCTCCTCCTCGCCGCAGGAGAGGGTGGCGACGAGGGCGCCGTTGCTGGCGTTCATGGCGGCCAGCAGCTCGGCCTCCGTGTCCACCAGGACGATCGTGTCGACGGGGCCGAACGGCTCGGCGTGGTGCAGGGGTGAGGACGGGGGCGGGTTGAGGATCGCGGTCGGGGCAAAGTATGCCGAAATATCCTGCCCCGGCAGGAAATGTCCGGACTCGATGGCCGCGCGGTGGACCGGCACGCCGCCCCGCGCCACGGCCTCGTCCACCTGGTCGGCCAGCTCCTTGGCCTTCGAGGCGTTGATCAGCGGGCCGAAGGCCAGCTCCGGCAGCGGGTCGTCCGGCTCGGCCACCGCGAGCGGATGGCCGAAGCGCAGCGATCCCACGGCCGACAGGTACGCCCCCAGGAACTCGGGGAACGCCGACCGCTGCACCACGAACCGCGGATAGGCCGTGCACCGCTGCTTGGCGTAGTCGAACGACGCCCGGATCTGCCTCGTGAGCAGGTCCCAGTCGCCGTACTCCCACACTCCCCAGCAGTTCAGCCCCTCCTGCTCCAGCACGTGCCGGCGCCCGAGGTCGGCCAGCGAGGTCGCCACCTTGGCCCCCGCGTCCCTGCCGCCCACGAACGACACGCAGCCCAGCGCGCGCCCGGCCACCAGCACCGGCGACAGCTCGGCCCCTCCCCCGCTGACCAGCGTGAACGGCAGCCCTTCCCGCACGGCCAGCGCGCAGGCCAGCGTGAGGCAGCACAACCCGCCGTCCGTGGGCGTCTTGGCGATCACCGCGTTGCCGGCCAGCGCCTGCACCAGCATGGCGTGCATGAGCACGCTCATCGGATAGTTCCAGCTCGCGATGTTGCTGACCGGGCCGGGCAGCGGCGTGCGTCCCGCGACCATGCGGTCGATCTCGTCGAGGTACCAGCGCACGCCGTCCAGGCAGCGGTCCACGTCGGCGCAGGCCGTCTTCCACGGCTTGCCGATCTCCCAGACCAGCAGCAGGGCGAGCAGGTCGCGGTGCGCGGCCATGGACTCGACGGCCGCCGTGACCATCGCCTTGCGCTCGGCCATCGGCAGGTAGCGCCACCGGTTGTGCTCCTCCACCGCGCCGGCCACCGCCCGCGCGGCCCCGGCGCGGTCGAGCCGGGGCAGGCCGGCGATGGCGGTGCCGTCGAGCGGCGAGAACCCCGGCACGGGACGACCGTCACGGCGCCACATGCCGCCCCAGTGGTTCAGTACGCGGTCGTCGTGGAAGGCCTCCGGGGCCGCCGCGCAGCATCGGTCATAGGCGTCCTGCCAGGCCGTACCCGGTTTGAGCTGCATGAGAGCTCCTCTCAGTCGGACCGGCCGGCCTCTCAGTCGGACCAGTCGGCGGTGATGAGTTCGGGCAGCGGCTCGAACTCCTTGATCGCGTCGAGCGAGGGGCCCATGGCGGCGTTGGCCTCGCGTTCGACCATCACCTCCACCAGCACCGGCAGCCGTTCCCGCGCCGACTCGGCCGACGCCCACGCCAGCGCGTCCGGCAGGTCGCCCGGCAGCTCCACGCGGCGTGCCGGGCAGCCGAACGCCTCCATGGCCTTGACATGGTCGATGCCGCCCTCCCCGTAGTGCAGGTCCACGGCGAAGTTCATGCCGTACGGGATCTCGGCCTGCCGGATGAGGCCCAGGTACTCGTTGTTGATCATCACGATGACGAACGGGACGCGGTACTGGGCGGCCACCGCGACCTCCTCCATCAGGAACTGGAAGGAGTAGTCGCCCACCACGGCCACCACCTGCCGCTCGGGATGCGCGCACTTGACGCCCATGGCCGCGGGCACCTCCCAGCCCAGCGGGCCCGCCTGCCCGCAGACCAGGTAGCGGCGCGGCAGGTAGGTCGTCTGGAACTGCCCCGACCAGATCTGGTAGAGCCCGATGGCGGTGACGAACGTGGTGTCCCTGCCGAAATAGGCGTTGATCTCCTTGAACACCCTGGGCGGTTTGATCGGCACGTCGTCGAAGTCGTCGCGGCGGGCCATCGTACGGCGCAGGTCGGCGACCTTGCGCACCCACTTGCCCGGCTCCTTCGGCCCGCCGCGCCCGCGCGCCTCGGCCAGCAGGTCGGCGAGCACAGGTCTGGCGTGGCCGACGATCCCCAGGTCGGGCTCGAAGACCCGGCCGAGTTGCATCGGCTCGATGTCCACGTGCACGAACGTGCGCCCGCGGCGGTAGACGTCGAGGTCGCCGGTGTGCCGGTCGCCGAAGCGGGCGCCGACGGCGAGCACCAGGTCGCTCTGCAGGAACGCGGCGTTTCCCCATCGGGTCTGGGTCTGGATGCCGGGCATCCCGGCGAACAGCGGGTGGTCCTCGGGGAAGGCGCCCTTGCCCATGAGCGTCACGTGCACCGGCAGCTGGAGGTGCTCGGCCAGCGCGCGCAGCTCGTCGCAGGCGTCGGCGATAATCACGCCGCCGCCGGCCAGGATGACGGGACGCTTGGCCGCCGCCAGCAGGTCCATGGCCTTGCGCACGGCTCCGGGCAGCGGGCGCGGAATCTCGACGGGCAGCGGCGCGTCCACGTCGCGGTCGTACAGGCAGGTGCCGCGCTGGACGTCGATCGGCAGGTCGATCAGCACCGGCCCCGGCCGGCCCGACCTCGCGATCCTGAACGCCTCGCGGAACACCCACGGCGCCTGGGCGGGCTCCTTGAGCTGCACCGCCCACTTGGTCACGGGCCGGGCGATCTCCACGATGTCGACCGCCTGGAACGCCTCCTGGTGCAGTTTCGAGGTGGCCGCCTGACCGGTGACGCAGATCATCGGGATCGAGTCGGCCATCGCCGTGTAGAGGCCCGTGATCATGTTGGTGCCGGCCGGGCCTGAGGTGCCGATGCAGACGCCCACGTTTCCCGTGGCCCTGGCCCAGCCGTCGGCCGCGTGGGTGCCGCCCTCCTCGTGGCGTACCGTGATGTGCCGCACCGAGCTGTTCTGGAGTGCCGCGTAGAGCGGCAGGATGGCCGCGCCCGGGATGCCGAAGACGGTGTCCACGCCCTCCGACTCCAGCACCGCGACCACGGCCTCCATGCATGGAATGCGATTCACCCATTCAGCCTTTCGATCACTTTGAGCAGGGCGGAGTGGTCGAGCGAGCCGTGGCCCTGCGCCCTGGCCGCCGCCATGAGCTGGGCGACCTGACCGGTCAGCGGCAGGCTCACCCCGGCCTCGCGGGCCGCGGCGACGGCGATGCCCATGTCCTTGTGGTGCAGGTCGATGCGGAATCCGGGGGCGAACTCGCGTCTGACCATGGTGTGCCGTTTGAGATCGAGGATCCTGGAGCCCGCCAGGCCGGCCGCGAGCACGTCCAGGCCTGCGACCGGCTCCACGCCCGAGGCCTCCAGCAGCACGATGGCCTCCGACACGAGCCCGTACACGCCGCCGACGACGAGCTGGTTGGCCGCCTTGACGGTCTGCCCGGCGCCCGCCGGGCCGACGTGCACCACGGTCGTGCCGAGGCTGCCCAGCACCGGCCTGGCCGCCTCGACGTCCTCGGCGGCGCCGCCCACCATGATCGACAGGGTGCCGTCGATCGCGCCGCGCTCGCCGCCGCTGACGGGGGCGTCCAGCGCCCGCACCCCGACGGCCGACGCCCGGCGGGCCACCTCGCGGGAGGTCTCCGGCCTGATGGTGCTCATGTCGACGTAGAGCAGGTTCGGCCTGCCGTACTCGACGATCAGCGGCGCGACCTCCTCCACCTGCGGCGAGTCGGGCAGCATGGTGATCACGACGTCCGCGCCGGCGACCGCGTCGACGACGCTCGCCGCGCCTTTGCCGCCCAGCCCGGCGAGTTGCTCGACCCGCTCGGTGCTGAGGTCGTACCCGGTCACGGTGTGCCCGGCCTTGACCAGGTTGGCGGCCATGGGACTGCCCATGATCCCCAGGCCGACGAAGCCGATGTTCATGTGCGCCTCCAGTCGAATGCGCCCGGCCCCTCGTGCCGGTACTCCAGGCCGACGTGGCCGCGGTAGCCCGCGGCCGTCAGCCGCGCGAAGATCTCCTGGTACGGCATGCGCCCGCTGCCCGGCCGTCCCCTGCCGGGGTCGTCGGCGATCTGTACGTGGCCGAACCGTCCCGCGTGCCCGTCGATGAGCGCGAGCACGTCCTCGCCCATCCGGTGCAGGTGGTAGAGGTCGGCCAGGAAGGCCACGTTGTCCCTGCCGACGTCGTCGATCAGCTCGAACGCCGCCTGCGACGACGTGATCGGATATTTCGGGTTCTCGTGGGAGTTGAGCGCTTCGACCACCACGGTCGCGCCGATCCCCGCCGCCGCGTCCGCCGCCCTGCGCAGGTTCGCCACGGCCAGGTCCCTGTCGGTGCCCGGGCCGTTGCCGTACAGCGCGTTGAGCACCCCGCAGCCCAGCTCGCCCGCCAGCCGGACCGCGACGTCGATGTTGGCCCGGAACCTGGCCGAGTCGCCCGGCCTGGCCAGCAGCCCGCGGTCGCCGGCCGCCATGTCACCGGCGTCGAAGTTGAGCCCGGTGAGACGCACCCCGGCGTCCTCGACGGCCTGGCGCAGCGCCGCGAGCTCGGCGTCGCCCGGCTCGGGACCGTCGAACGGCCACCACAGCTCCACGGCGTCGAACCCCGCCTTGGCCGCCGCGGCCGGACGCTCCAGCAGCGGCAGGCCGGTGAGGAGGATGGACAGGTTGACGGCGAACTTCACGACGACACCCCGGCGCGGAGGAGACGGGCCGTCTCCGAAGGGGTGCGGCCGACGCGGACGCCGACGGCCTCCAGGGCCTCCTTCTTGGCCTGGGCGGTGCCGGACGAGCCGGACACGATCGCGCCCGCGTGCCCCATGGTCTTGCCCTCCGGCGCGGTGAAGCCGGCCACATAGGCGATGACGGGCTTGGTGACGTTCGCCGCGATGTAGGCGGCGGCCCGCTCCTCGGCGTCGCCGCCGATCTCGCCGATCATGACGATCGCGTCGGTGCCGGGGTCGTCCTGGAACGCCTTGAGGCAGTCGATGTGGGTGGTGCCGACGACCGGGTCGCCGCCGATGCCGACGGCGGTGGAGAAGCCGAGGTCGCGCAGCTCGTACATCAGCTGGTACGTCAGCGTGCCCGACTTGGAGACCAGCCCGATGCGCCCGGCGGAGGTGATGTCGGCGGGGATGATGCCGGCCGACGACTGTCCGGGGCTGATCAGGCCGGGACAGTTGGGCCCGATGATCCTGGTGCGGCCGCTCGCCAGGGCGCGGAAACGTACGGCGTCGTGCACGGGAACGCCCTCGGTGATGACCACGCACAGCGGGATGCCCGCCTCGACGGCCTCCTCCACGGCCGAGCCGGTGAAGCGGGGCGGCACGAACACCACGGAGACGTCCGCCCCCGTCTCGGCCATCGCCTCGGCCACGGAGCCGAACACCGGCACCGCGCGTTCGCCGAAGTCCACCGAGCGCCCGCCCTTTCCGGGGGTCACCCCGGCCACGATGTCGGTGCCCGCGGCGAGCATGCGGGCCGTGTGCCTGCTGCCTTCCGCGCCCGTCATGCCCTGCACGAGCACCCGGCTGTCCTTGGTCAGGAAGATCGCCATCACGCACCTGCCGCGAGTCTGGCCGCCGTCTCGGCGGCGCCGTCCATGGTGGAGACCTGGCGGACGGCCGGGTGCCTGGCGTCGCTGAGGATGCGCCGGCCCACTTCCGCGTTGTTGCCGTCCAGCCGTACGACGATGGGCCTGCCGTGGCCGCGTTCGCCGAGGAGTTCGAGTGCGGTGACGATGCCGTTGGCCACCGCGTCGCAGGCCGTGATGCCGCCGAAGACGTTGACCAGCACCGAGCGCACGTCGGGGTCGGCCAGGATGATCTCCAGCCCGTCGGCCATGACCTTGGCGGACGCGCCGCCGCCGATGTCGAGGAAGTTGGCGGGGGCGGCCCCCGCGCCCGCGACCACGTCCAGCGTGCTCATGACGAGGCCGGCCCCGTTGCCGATCACGCCGACCCGGCCGTCGAGTTTGACGTAGTTGAGTCCTTTGGCCCGGGCGCGGGCCTCCAGGCCGTCCGCCTGTTCCTCCGGCTCCCACGAATGCCGGAAGGCGGCGTTGTCGTCCAGGGTCACCTTGCCGTCGAGCGCCACGATGCGCTGGTCGGTGGTGCAGATCAGCGGGTTCACCTCGACCAGCAGGGCATCCTCCGCGACCAGCACCCGCCACAGCTGCTCCAGCACCCCGGCCGCCTGCTCGGGCAGGCCCGCCTTGGCGGCCAGTGCCCGCGCGGTCTCCGCGTCCACTCCGGACACCGGGTCGACGGGCAGCTTCACCAGGGCGTCGGGGTCGGTGGCCGCGAGTTCCTCGATCTCCATGCCTCCCTGGCTCGACACCATGGCGAGAAACCCGCCCTCGGCCCGGTCGACCAGGAAGGCCGCGTAGTACTCCTCGAGCGGCACGGTCGCGGTCTCGACCAGCACGCTGTGCGCGACGTGCCCCTTGATGTCTATGCCGAGGACGCGGCCGGCCTCCACCTCCGCGGTGACCGGCCCCGCCGCGGTCCTGATGCCGCCCGCCTTGCCGCGTCCACCGGTCTTCACCTGGGCCTTGATGACAACGGGCGCGTTCAGCTCGGCCGCGATCGCGCCCGCCTGGGCGGGGGTGGTGGCGAGCCTGCCCGCGGGGACCGGGATCCCGTGACGCCCGAAGAGCTCCTTCGCCTGGTATTCGTACAGGTCCATTCGAGCCTCCTTTGTAGACGGTATACCGTATGGAATATCCCTCGTCTAGGGTCTCGACAGGGCTCCGTCTACTGGATATTCCATACAGTATGGAGAATGCAGTAAGAGACTGGCGCGGCCGCTCGTACCTTCCCGGGCCCGTCCCCGCCGACCGCAAGCGCATGTTCTGGCTGGCCTGGGCCGCCATGGCCGCGATCAGCCCGCTCCAGTACGGCTACGCCGCCCTGCTGGCCCAGAAGGGCACCGGGCTGACCCTGCTGGCCGTCTGGATCGCCTGTCAGGCGGCGGGCGCGCTGCCCGCCCTGCACCTGGTGCGGCGCGGGCGCCTCAGCGTACGCGCGAGCCTGGCGCTCGGGGCCGCGCTGAGCGGGCTCGGCCTCGTCACGGCCGCCCTCACGAGCGGCGCGGTGCTCGCCGCGGCCGGGCAGGCACCCCTCGCCACGGCCGGGCAGGCGGCGCTCGCGAGCGGCGGCCCCGTGAGCCTGGTCGCCCTCATCGGCTACGGGCTGCTCGGCGGGCTCGGCGCGGGCCTGGTCTACGGCGTCTGCGGCGAGGTGGTCTCCTCCTGGTTCCCCGAGCGCCCCGCCGCCCGGGTCGGCCTGATCACCGGCGCCTTCGGGTACGGGGCCGTGCCGCTGCTGGTGTGGGCCGGGATCGCCCCGGACGCCACGCCGGCCGCCTTCCTGACCGCCGCGGCCGTCGCGGTGGCCGTCATCGGAACGGCGGCCCGCCACCTGCGGCTGCCCCCGGTCCTGTGGTGGCCCGACGACGTGGACCCGCGTACGTACGCCCTCGACGCCGCGCGGTTGCGCGTCACCCCGGAGGCGGCCAAGCAGTTCCTGCTCACCCAGGCGCTGCGCACGAGGACGCTGCCCGCGCTCGCCCTGATCCTGACGTGCGCCGGCGCCGTGTCGGTCTTCGACGTGATCGTGGTCGCGGGCACGGGCACGTGGGGCGCGGTGGCCCTCATGGTGGCGCTGAACGGCGCCAGCAGGGCGGTGGCCATGCGCTGCTCGGAGTTGTTCGGCCGCAGGCGGGTGCTGGCCGCCGTGCTGGGCGCGCTCGCGGCCGGCCAGGTGCTGCTGGCCGCCGGCGGCGCGCACATGGGCGGCTTCCCCGGGCCGGCGGACGTCAGCGCTCCCCTGCTCTGGCTCGGCGCGCTCGCGGCCGGGCTGGGCGGCGGCGCCTTCTACCCGCTGCTCGCCAGCCTCGTACGCGAGTTCTTCGGCACCGAGCGCGCCGGCGAGATCCACGCCGTCATCTACAGCGCCAAGGCCCTGGCAGGCGCCGGCGCCGTGGCCCTGGCCGTGACGGCCCTGACCGCTCCCGGCGCCGCGCTGCTGGCCGCCGCCGCCGTGGCCGCGCTGCCCGCGCTGGCCGCGTCCCGCCTGCGGCTCCCCGGCCTGCCCGCGACGATCCCCCTGTGATGAGACTCACGACCATGGACAACGCGCGGCCGGTATGCTGTAGGCAGTCGACTAAAAACTTTTCAGCTCAGTCCTGGAGACGTGCCCATGTTGCTGTCGGATCAGGCCGGTCAGACGGCGGCCGCGAAGATTCCCCGTCCTGCCACGCTCCGGGAGAGCGTCATAGAGGCTATCCAAGAGCTCATCGTCTCCGGGCAGCTCAAACCCGGTCAGCACCTCGTCGAGAGCGAGCTGGCCGAGCTGCTGGGAGTCTCGAGGCAGCCGGTCCGCGAGGCGCTGCAGCAGCTCAGCGGTGAGGGCTGGGTCGATCTGCATCCTGGTCAGGGCGCCTTCGTGCACGTCCCGACGCTGGAGGAGGCCGACCAGTTGCTGGCCGTCCGCACCCTCCTCGAGACCGAGTCCGCCCGGCTGGCCGCCAAGCACGCCGGCGAGGACGGCGTGAAACGGCTGCGCGCGTTGTGCGCCCGTGGCATCGCCGCGGTGCAGTCCGACGACGTCGACGGGGCCGTGGCCACCAACTCGGAGCTGCACGCGCTGGTGACCGACCTGTCGGGCAACAAGGTCCTCGCCGAGCTGGCCGCCCAGGTGGCCAGGCGCGTGCGGTGGTATCACACGCCCGTGGCCCGCCAGCGCGGCATGGCCTCATGGGACGAGCACGCCTCGCTGATCGACGCCATCGAGGCGGGCGACGAGCGCCGCGCCCAGAAGATCATGCGCGACCACACCGAGCACACCCGCGCCTCCTACATGGAGCAGCGGGAGAACGAGCCCGTGGAGCCCGCGCCCAAGCCGGTGCGCCGGCGGCGTCCGCGCACCCCCTCCACCGGCTGACGACGACGCCGGACGCTCCTCGCGGGGCCCCCGCGAGGAGCGTCGAGCACGCCTGCGCGCGATCGCCGCGGGGTGACCTGCGGGGACGACCGCGGGGTGATCTGACGTTCACAGAAGACGACATGCTGCGTAACACCTCGGGCAGAGGATGCGTAGCAGAGATGGGAGGTGCATGACCGTGAAGGCGTTCATCCGCTTTCTCCTTGGTGATCCGGCAGGCCATCCGGCCGACGGCCGGATGATCGGCCTCGGCCTCAGCACGGCGCTCAGGAAGCACTACTCCGCCGACGACGCGGAGCGCTACCTGCGCCAGTGGACCACCGAGCACGACGTACGCAAGAGCCCCCGGCCGTAGCACGTCCGGTGAGCAGGTGAGCACGACCGCCATGAGCAGGTCCGGAGCACGGTCGCCGCGGGCACGCCGCAGAGCCGCGGCAGGGGCGGGTTCGCCCCCGCGCGCGGCCCCGGTTCCGGGGGTCAGCGATCGGCGGTTTCCGGCTCCACCACCTCCGCTCGGGCGTCGCGAGCCGACTTGACCAGGCTCAGCACCGTGGTGACCGCCAGGGTGCCGACGATGACGCCGAGAGAGACCAGGATCGGGATCTCCGGCGCCCACGACACGCCGTCGTGGTGCAGGGCCTCAAGGATCAGCTTCACCCCGATGAAGGCCAGCACCACCGACAGGCCCTTGCTCAGGTAGACGAGCCGGTCGAGCAGCCCGCCGATGAGGAAGAAGAGCTGCCGCAGCCCCATGAGGGCGAAGGCGTTGGCGGTGAAGACCAGATAGGGCTCCTTGGTGAGCCCGAAGATGGCCGGGATGGAGTCGAGAGCGAACAACAGGTCGGTCGTCCCGATGGCGACCATCACGATCAGCATCGGGGTGACCATCCTGCGGCCCAGGTGCACGGTGAGCCGGGCGCCGTGATAGGTGTCCGTGGTCGGGAGCACCCGGCGCACCGTGCGCAGGGCGAGGTTCTCGGAGAACTCCGCGTCGTCGTCCTCGTGGCCGATCAGCTTCCACGCGGTGTAGACGAGGAACGCGCCGAAGACATAGAAGAGCCAGTCGAACCTGGTGACCGCCTCGGCGCCGGCCGCGATGAAGGCGCCGCGCATCATCAGCGCCAGGATGATGCCGATCAGCAGCACCTTCTGGCGATATTCGCGCGGCACCCGGAATCGGCTCATGATCAGCAGGAAGACGAAGAGGTTGTCCACGCTGAGCGAATACTCGGTGATCCACCCGGCGAAGAACTCTCCACCGTGCGCGGGGCCCGACACCAGGAGCAGACCGGCGCCGAAGGCCACGGCCAGGCCCACGTAGAACGACACCCAGGCCACACATTCCCTGAACGAGGGTTCGTGCGGGTTGCGGGCGACGAGGTAGAAGTCGAACGCGAGCACGATGCCGAATCCGCCGACCGTGGCCAGCCAGACCCAGACGGGCAGGTTCATCGACGCGACCCCTTCCTGGTCGCCTGCAGCGCCTGGGCGTGCTTGATGTACTGGCCGAGCAGCGCCTTGGCCTCAGGGTTCGCGCCGGCCCTGCGCATCAGCCAGTGCGGCATGAGCCGCTCGTGCAGCCAGACGAAGCCGATCGCGAAGCCGAGCGCCACCATCGCCTGGTACGCCAGGAATGGCAGCACGCCGTCGGCCATGCCGACCCCGGCCAGGCTCTCCTGCACGAGCCGGGACACGGGGAAGGCCACCATCCAGAACAGTCCGACGGGGCCGAAGGTCCCCGGCCGGAACACGCCGTGGCCCAGGAGCACCCCGTACAGCCCGCCGAAGAGGCCGAGCGGCACGGCGAGCGCGAGGGCCGACAGCGCGACCATCCCGGTGGGCTGCCCCGCGAGCAGGGTCAGCCCACCGGCCATGGCACCGGCGGCGGCTCCGATAGACGCCCCTGGCAGGGCGAGTTCGAGGCTGTGCCGTCCGATCATCAGCCCACGACCACGCCGAAGGCGAACAGGCTGTAGAACAGCATCCCCAGGTAGAACACCGCACCGAAGCCGATGATCACGTTGGTCCACCACTTGGGCCTGATCGGTTTGGGCAGCATGCGGTTGTTCACCAGGAGGAGCGTCACGCAGTACGCGCCCATCGCGAACGTCGACAGGAACGCCAGCGTGTCGAGGATCCCGCTGGGTCCGTCGGCCGGGCCGAACAGCAGGATCAGGATGCCGAAGATGATCACACCCCAGAGGAAGATCGCGTACAGGTGCGACATGCGGACCTTCTTCGCGCCGGGCACGAAGTTGTAGGTCATGTCGGCCTGACCTCTGGAGAAGGAGTCGAACAGCCCCAGCGTCGCGTTCAGGCCGATGAGCGCGATGAACCCGAGGAAAACGACCCCGAGTACCGAGCTGCCCGCGGAGGAGACCGCGTCCGCCATCGCGGTGAGCGCCACCTCCCGGTCATCGCCTGCGATCACGTCGCGCACGCCCGGGTTCTGCCGCACCGCCGACTGGGCGATCACCGTGAAGGAGATCGTGACCAGCATGGTGATGCCCCAGAACAGCAGGAGGGCGTCGAAGGTGACCCAGCGCCGCCACCCCTTCCACTTGGCCATCTCCGCCGGGTCGTCGGTGTCGAACATGAACCCGCGCGCGGGCATCTCCTCCTGCTCGCCCGCGTGCCGCAGCCCGCGGACCTTCGGCATGTGCGCGCCCATGCCGGCGCCGGAGTCACGCAGGTGCAGCGTGTACCACATCTGCTGCATGCCCGACGGGCCGGCGAACGCGCACGCCCCGACGATCACGGGGAACCAGGCCGCGGTCATGGCCTCCGGCGGCAGGTAGCCGAAGGAGAACATGCCCGTGATCGTGGTGACCACGTCGTTCCAGGTGCCGACCATGGCCGCGACCACGGCGGTGCCGAGCACGAGTGCGCCGATGAGCAGCGACAACACGTTCTCCAGCACGTTGTAGATCACCTTGGCCAGGCTGAAGATCACTCCGACGAGGATCAACCCGGCGACCGCGGTCACCACCCAGGGGATTCCGGTTATCTCCTCGAAGGCCGCCGCTCCCGCCGACAGGTGTCCCGGCCAGATGTAGACGGCGATGGCGACGATGAAGAAGAACCACATCAGCGGCTTGAACACCCTGGCGGCGCCGGAGAAGATGCTCTCCCCCGTGGCCATGGCGTAGCGCGCCATCTCCAGCATCACCACGGCCTGCAGGCTGACGCCGATCAGGAACAGCCACCGGATCTCCGGCCCGAACAGCAGCACCAGCCGGGGCCACATGTACGACTCGCCCATGCCCACGCCCAGGGCGACGAGGAAGACCGTCGGCCCGAGAATGTGCACCGAGGGAGGCGCGTCGGGGAGCTTCCTGATGGGCATCGGCTCGAGCCGGCCCGCTTTCCATACTCGTTCGTCCTCTGCCGGTGGCGCGGTCTGCGCCGCCGGAGGTGTGTTCGATGTGTCCACCTACGGACCTCCTGGGGGGTTGTTGCCTTTCTGCGCTGCTGCCCCGAATGGCCCCCTCGCCTGGCTGCTGTGCTGTCGATCGGCTCTAGCGCAGCAGTCCGGCAGCCCTGGCCCAGCGGTACTTCGCACCGAGGACCGCCACGGGCTTCTCTGTCGTGTACGGGTACGCGACCACGCCATGCTCGAACAGGTACTCGCTGGCCTCCTCAACTTCGGTGTCCCCGGCGAGCGACGCCACGACCGGCTTGACGTTGCCCTTCTGCCGCTCCTCGGCCACGACGCGGGCGATGAGCTCGGCGAAGACCATCGGCGGCGTCACGATCGTGTGCCAGTAGCCCAGGACGAGCGCGTGGATGCGCTCGTCGGCCAGGCCGAGGCGGACCGTGTTCTCGTACGTCGATGGCGGTTCGCCGCCGGTGATGTCGATGGGGTTGCCCGCCGCCCCGAACGGGGGGATGTAGGCGCGGAAGGCCTCGTCCAGGTCGGGCGGGATGTCCATGAGCGTCAGCCCGGCGTCGACGATGGCGTCGGAGAGCAGCACGCCCGAGCCGCCGGCCCCGGTGATGATGACGACGTTCTCGCCCTTCGGCGCGGGCAGGATCGGCAGCGCGCGAGCGTACTCCAGCATGTCGTTGAGTCCCGGGGCGCGCACCACCCCGGCCTGCCGGAGGATGTCGTCGTAGACCTTGTCGTTCCCGGCCAGGGCCCCGGTGTGCGAGCCGGCCGCCCGCGCGCCCATCGCGGTGCGTCCCGCCTTGAGCACGATGACCGGCTTCTCCTTGACCACGCGGCGGGCGGCGTCGACGAAGCCGCGCCCGTCCTTGAGGTCCTCCAGGTGCATGGCCACGGCCTTGGTGTTGTCGTCCTGCTCGAAGAAGGTGAGCAGGTCGTCCTCGTCCACGTCGGCCTTGTTGCCGACGCCGACGATGGCGGAGACGCCCATCTTGGTGGTGCGGCTGAAGCCCAGGATGGCCATGCCGATGCCGCCGCTCTGCGAGGTCAGCGCCACGCTGCCCTTGACGTCGTACGGCGTGCAGAACGTCGCGCAGAGGTTCTCCGGCGTGTAGTAGTAGCCGTAGATGTTGGGCCCGAGCATGCGCACGCCGTGCCTGCGGGCGATCTCGACGATCTCCTGCTGCCCCTCGACGTTGCCGGTCTCGGCGAACCCCGACGGGATCATGACGGCGCCCGCCACGCCCTTCTTGCCGGTCTCCTCCAGCGCCGCCGCGACGAACTTGGCGGGGATGGCGAACACGGCCACGTCCACGTCGCCGGGGACGTCGGAGATGCTCTTGTACGCGGGCAGCCCCATGATCTCGTCGGCCTTGGGATTGATCGGCAGGATCTGCCCCTGGTAGCCGCCGTTGATGAGGTTGCGCATGACGGAGTTGCCGATCTTGCCGCTCTCGGCGGAGGCGCCGATGACCGCGACCGAGCGCGGTTTGAAGATCCGCGTCATCTGCCGGAGGATCTCCTCGCGCGGCAGCCGGGCGACCTCGGCGGGCTTGTCGCCGATGAGGATGCGCACGTCGGCGGCGACCGCTCCGTTCGCGTCGGCGAAGACGGGGTTGAGGTCGATCTCGACGATCTCGGGGACGTCGGTGACCAGCCGGCCGACCCGCTCGATCAGGCCCGCGAGCGCCTCCCGGTCGGCGGGTTCGGCGCCGCGAGCACCACGGAGGACCTCTGCCGCCCTGATGTCGTCCAGCATGCCAAAGGCATCTTCACCCGAAAGCGGGGCAAGTCTAAAGGTAACGTCCTGCAAAACTTCGACCAGGACTCCGCCAAGGCCGAAGGCGACGACCTTGCCGAACGTGGGATCGGTGACGGCGCCGACGATGACCTCGTGGCCGCCGCCGACCAGCTGCTGCACCTGGATGCCGTCGATCTTCGCGTCGGGGTCGTAGGCGCGGGCGTTGGCCAGGATCGTGTCGTAGCCCTCCCGCACCTCGTCGGTGCTCTTGAGGCCGACCAGCACGCCGCCGGCGTCCGTCTTGTGCAGGATGTCAGGCGATACGATCTTGAGAACGACCGGGAGCCCGATCTTCTCGGCGATCTCCGCCGCCTCCGCCGCCGACGTCGCGAGCCCCTCGCCCGGGGTCGCGATGCCGTACTCCTCGCACAGCCTGCGCCCTTCCGGTGCGGTCAGAGCCGTCCGCCCTTCGGCGAGCGCCTTGTCGATGACCTCCCTGGCCACGCTTGTGGTCGCCACTTAGATGACTCCGTTCGTCTTGAGTTCGGCGAGCTCGTCCGCGCTGACGCCCAGCTCGCCGTAGATGTCCTGGTTGTGCTCACCGAGCAGGGGCGGGGTGACGACGTCCACCGGCGAGTCCGACAACTGCAGCGGGCTGCCGACCGTCACGAACTCACCGCGTTCCGGGTGCTCGACCTTGACGACGATGCCCTCCTCGCGCAGGCTCTCGTCCTCCACCAGCTCCTTGGTCGACAGGATCGGCCCGCACGGGACGTTGGCGCCGTTGAGCCGGTCGAGCACCGTCCACTTGTCGTGGCGGATCGTCCACTCCTCGATGAGCTGGAACATCTTGTCCAGCTTGCTCAGCCGCGCCTCCGGCGTCGCCCACTCGGGGTCGGCGGCCAGCTCGGGACGGCCGATGATGGTGGCGATCGGCTCCCAGCCGACCGGCTGCACGATCACGTAGATGTAGTCGTTGGGCCCGCCGGGCGCGCAGCGCACCGCCCAGCCCGGCTGGCCGCCGCCGCTGGCGTTGCCCGAGCGCGGCACCTCGTCGCCGAACGTCTTGTTCGGATATTCGCGCAGCGGGCCGTGCGCCAGCCGCTGCTGGTCGCGCAGCTTGACGCGGCACAGGTTCAGCACGGCGTGCTGCATGGCCACCTGGACCCGCTGGCCGCGCTGGGTGTGCTGGCGCTGGTAGAGGGCGGCCAGGATGCCGGCGACCGTGTGGATGCCGGTGCCCGAGTCGCCGATCTGCGCCCCGGTGGCCAGCGGCGGGCCCTCCTCGAAGCCGGTGGTGCTCATCGAACCGCCCATCGCCTGCGCGATCACCTCGTACGCCTTGAAGTCGGCGTACCGGCCGGGGCCGAAGCCCTTGATCGAGGCGTAGATGAGGCGGGGGTTGAGCTCCTGGAGGCGTTCCCAGGTGAAGCCCATACGGTCGACCGCGCCAGGACCGAAGTTCTCCACCAGGACGTCCGCGCTCTTCACCAGCTCGGTGAAGAGCTCCTTGCCGCGCTCGCTCTTCATGTTGAGGGTGATGCTGCGCTTGTTGCAGTTCAGCATCGTGAAATACAGGCTGTCCACGTCCGGTACGTCACGGAGCTGCTGCCGGGTGATGTCGCCTTTGGGTGCTTCCAGCTTGACCACGTCGGCGCCCAGCCACGCGAGCATCTGGGTGGCTGACGGGCCCGACTGGACGTGGGTCATGTCGAGGACGCGGACACCTTCGAGAGCCTTCATGTCGCTGTTTCCCCTACTTGTACATGGTCTGGTTCATCGTTCCGGGGGCGTAGACGTCCGGATCGACCCATACGTTGATCAGTGAGGGCTTGCCCGACTCCCTGGCCCGCTCCAGCGCGGGGCGGATCTCGGACGGGTCGCGGACCTCCTCGCCGTGGCCGCCGAGGAGCTTGGCGAACTCGCCGTAACGGATGTCGCCGAGGGTGTTGCCGACGCGGGCGCGGTCCTCGCCGTACTTGGCGGCCTGGCCGTACCTGATCTGGTTCATCGACGAGTTGTTGCCGATGACCCCGATGAAGGGCAGGTCGAAGCGGACCATCGTCTCGAAGTCCCAGCCGGTCAGGCTGAAGGCGCCGTCGCCGAACAGGCACAGCACCTCCTTGTCCCGCCGCGCCTGCTTGGCCGCCATCGCGAAGGCGGTGCCGACGCCGAGCGTGCCGAGCGGTCCCGGGTCCATCCAGTGGCCGGGCGACTTCGGCTGCACGACCTGGCCGGAGAAGGTGACGATGTCACCGCCGTCGCCGATGTAGATGGTGTCCTCGGTGAGGAACTCGTTGATCTCGTGGACGAGGCGGTAGGGGTCGATGGGCCGGGCGTCGGAGTGCTGGCGTGGCAGGCGCTTCTCGTACGCCTGGGTCTCGACCGTGCGCAGCTCCTCCAGCCACGCCTTGCGCTTGGCGGCGGCGTCCCCGATGCGGCCGCTCGCGGCCTGGGCGGCGGCGGAGAGGATGAGGCCGGCGTCGCCGACGATGCCGAGGTCGATGTCCCTGTTCTTGCCGACGGTGCGGTAGTCGAGGTCGATCTGGACGACGGTCGCGGTCGGCGACAGGCGTTTGCCGTAGCCCATCCGGAAGTCGAACGGGGTGCCGACGATGATGATCAGGTCGGCCTCGGTGAAGGCGTACCTGCGGCTGAGCTGGAAGTGGTGCGGGTCGCCGGGCGCGAGCGTGCCGCGGCCCGAGCCGTTCATGTACGCGGGCACGTTGAGCGACCTGACGAAGTCGGTCGCCGCGTCCGTCGCCCGGCACGTCCAGACCTGGCTCCCGAGCAGGATGGCCGGCTTCTCGGCGTGTGCCAGCAGGTCGGCGAGCCGCTCGATCGCCTCGGGGTCGCCCGCCTGGCGGGTGGAGGCGCGGTAGCGGCCGGCCTCCGGGATCCGCGCCTTCTCCAGCGGGACCTTCGCGTCGAGCACGTCGCGCGGGATCTCGAGGAACGACGGGCCGGGAGCGCCGTGGTAGCACTCGCGGAAGGCCATGGACACGATGTCGGCCACCCGTTCCGTGCCGGGCACCGTGGCCGCGAACTTGGTGATGGGCGCCATCATGTCCACGTGGGGCAGGTCCTGGAGCGAGCCCATCTTGTGCTGGCTCAGAGCCCCCTGGCCGCCGATGAGCAACATGGGGCTCTCGGCGCGGAAGGCGTTGGCCACGCCGGTGACCGCGTCGGTCGTGCCCGGTCCGGCGGTGACCACCGCGCAGCCGGGCTTTCCGGTGATGCGGGCGTATCCGTCCGCGGCGTGCGCGGCTACCTGTTCGTGGCGTACGTCGATGACCTCGATGCCCTCATCGACGCAGCCGTCATAGATATCGATGATGTGGCCGCCGCAGAGCGTGTAGATCACTTCCACACCCTCGGCCTTGAGTGCCTTGGCTACGAGATGACCGCCAGAGATCGTTTCCGACATCCTTCAAACCCTTTCCCGGGGACGGAACGCGCTGTCTTCCGCATACTGCATACCGTATGAACGCAATGGTTACTCCCTCCTGAACGGCCTGTCTAGCCCCCCAGGGGCAACTCGATCAGCTCGACCTGCTCACCGGACCACCCCGGAGGCACCACGGCCAGCGCATCCGCGAGCGCGGCGCCCCACAACGAACCCGGCCGGTCATGTCCCACGGGCACGGCCCCGCGGCCGGACCTCCTGACCGGCACCAGCCGGGTGTCCCTAGGGTGCACCCTGACCGGGCCGGCCAGCGCGCTCGTCTCCCGGCCAGGCGCCGTGCCTGCCGCCTCGCGTACCAGCGGGACCAGCAGCGTGAGCGCCGCGGCGAAGGCCGCGAACGGGTTGCCCGGCAGGCCCACGACGAGCCCGCCGCCCGGCAGGCGGGCCAGCATCTGCGGGTGCCCGGGACGTACGGCCACGCCGTCGACGAGGAGTTCCGCCCCGAGCCCCGCCAGCACGCCCCGGAGGTGGTCGGCAGGGCCCTTCGACGACGCCCCGCACACGACGGCCACGTCGCCCGCGCCCGTCCCCGGCGCTCCTTCCGCCAGCGCCGCGCGGAGCGGGCCGGGGCCGTCGGGAAGGCGGGTCTCGCCGGCGACCCGGCCGCCCGCCCACTCCACGAGACCGGGCAGGAACGGCCCGATGGCGTCGCGGACCCGGCCCGGCGCGGGCAGCCCCTCGTGCACCACCTCGTCGCCGGTGACCAGCACCGTCACCCGCATCCGCGGACGTACGAGCAGGGTGTCGTGACCGAGCGAGGCGGCCAGCCCGAGCACGGCGGGGGTGACCATGGCGCCCGCGCCGAGCACGACCGCGTCCTCGGCGATGTCCTCGCCCCGCCGCCGGATGTGCCGCCCGGTCTCGGCCGCGCCGCCTCCAGGGCGGTCCACCCACGTGACGGGCCCGCGCCCGGCCTCCCCCGACCCTGGAGGCGGCGCCGCGACCGTGTGTTCGTAGGGCAGCACCGCCTCCGCCCCCGCCGGGGCCGGGGCGCCGGTGGCGATCTCCACCGCCTCCCCGGCCCGCAGCACGTCCGCGTACGGCGCTCCCCCGGCCAGCACGCCGCCCACGACCAGCCACGGACCCCGTCCCGCCACGGCGTAACCGTCCATCGCGGCCACGTCCACGCCGGGCACCGGCACCAGCGCCGTCAAGGGGGCGGTCAGGCGGCGGCCGAGCGCGTCCTGGAGCGGCACCCGCGCCGGCTCCAGCCGCCCCGCCGACCGCGCCGCGAGGGCCCGCGCGGCGGCCCATGACATCGCTTCCACCACTGGTTCATGCCGAACAACGGTCACAGGTACGCTCCTTGACCCGACTTTTTCCATACTGTATACCGAATGCACAGTCGCCCGCCTCCAGCGGGCCGCGCGAACGGTGGGCCGCGGCGGCGGCCCTCCGCTGTACGGGGGCCGTACAGACAGTCCGACGCGAGAACGGAGCGGATGATGAAGGTCGCTGTTCTTGGCGCCGGCGCCATCGGCGCATACGTGGGGGCCGCCCTCCACAGAGCGGGAGTCGAGGTGCACCTCATCGCCAGAGGCGAGCACCTGCAGGCGATACGCTCCGCCGGTGTGCGGGTGCTCACCCCCAGGGGCGATTTCGTCGCCCATCCCCATGCCACCGACGACCCCACCGAGGTCGGCCCGGTGGACCACATCTTCCTGGGTCTCAAGGCGAACAGTTACGCCGCTGCGGGCCCCATGATCCAGCCGCTTCTGCACGAGAACACGAGCATCATCGCCGCGCAGAACGGCATCCCGTGGTGGTACTTCCACGGGCTGAAGGGCCCGTACGAGGGCTACCGCATCGAGAGCGTCGACCCGGGCGGCGCGGTGACGGCCGCGCTGCCGCTGCACCGGGCGATCGGCTGCGTCGTCTACGCCGCCACCGAGATCGAGAGGCCGGGCGTGATCCGCCACCTCGAAGGCACCAGATTCTCCATCGGCGAGCCGAACGGCGCGCCGACCGAGCGGTGCGCCGCCTTCAGCCGGGCGGCGGTCGAGGGCGGCCTGAAGTGCCCGGTCGAGCCGGACCTCCGCCGGGATGTGTGGATCAAACTCATGGGCAACATCGCCTTCAACCCGATCAGCGCGCTCGCCAGGGCGACGATGGCCGGGATCTGCCGCCACGACGGCGCCAGAGGGCTGGTCGTGGCCATGATGCGGGAGACGGTCGAGGTCGCCAGGCGGGTGGGCTGCGATCCGGGCATCTCGATCGAGCGCCGTCTGCGCGGGGCGGAGAAGGCGGGCGAGCACAAGACGTCCACGCTCCAGGACCTGGAGAAAGGTAAACCGCTGGAGCTCGACGTGCTGCTGGCGGCGGTGGTCGAGCTGGCCGATCTCACCGGAGCGGAGGTGCCGACGCTGCGCGCGATCCACGCTGTGAGCGATCTGCTGAACGCGAACCTTGTCCGCGCGGTCTAGCTGGGAATACCGTGATTGTATACAGAATGGAGGGATCATGAGCTATGACCGCCTGACCCATCCACTGGTGCGCGAGAACGGCGTGCTGCGCAAGGCCGGCTGGGAGGAGGCGCTGGAACGCGCTGCGGAGGGTTTCCGCCGCAACGTCGACGAGCACGGCCCCGACTGCTTCGCCATGTTGTCGTGCGCCCGTTCCACCAACGAGATGAACTACGTCGGGCAGAAGTTCACCCGCGTGGTAATAGGCACCAACAACGTGGACTCCTGCAACCGCACCTGCCACGCGCCCAGCGTGGCGGGGCTGTCGGCGGTGTTCGGCAGCGGCGGCGGCACCTCCTCCTACCAGGAGGTCGAGGACACCGACGTGATCGTCATGTGGGGTTCGGCGGCCAGGAACGCCCACCCCATCTTCTTCCAGCACGTGCTCAAGGGCATCCGCAAGGGCGCGCGCATGTTCGCGGTCGACCCCCGCCGCACCGGCACGGCCCAGTGGGCCGACCTGTGGCTGGGGCTCAACGTCGGCACGGACATCCCGCTCGCCCACGCGGTGGCCCGCGAGATCATCCACGCAGGCCTGCACAACGAGGCGTTCATCGAGCGGGCCACGATCGGCTTCGAGGAGTTCAAGGAGTCGGTCGAGCCGTGGACGCTCGGCGTGGCCGAGCAGGTCACGGGCGTGCCCGCGGCCGCCATCCGCGAGCTGGCCCACGCGTACGCCCGCGCCGACCGCGCCCAGCTGTGCTGGACGCTCGGCATCACGGAGCACCACAACGCCACCGACAACGTACGCGCGCTCATCAACCTGTCCCTGCTGACCGGCCACGTCGGCCGCTACGGCTCGGGCCTGTCGCCCCTGCGCGGGCAGAACAACGTGCAGGGCGGCGGCGACATGGGAGCCATCCCCAACCGCCTGCCCGGCTTCCAGGACATCCTCGACCCCGGCATCAGGGCCAGGTTCGAGAGCGCGTGGGGCCGGCCGATCCAGCCGAGGTACGGGCACAACCTCACCGAGATGCTGGAGGCGATGGCCGAGGGCGAGGTCACCACGTGCTATCTGATCGGTGAGAATCCCGTGCAGTCGGAGGCCGACTCACTGGCCTGCATCAAGCGCCTGTCGATGCTCGACCACCTGGTGGTGCAGGACATCTTCCTCACCAAGACCGCCCAGATGGCCGACGTCGTGCTGCCGGCCAGCGCCGCCTGGTGCGAGGCCGACGGCACCTTCACCAACAGCGAGCGCCGCGTCCAACGGGTGCGCAAGGCCCTGGAGCCGCCGGGCGAGGCCCGCGACGACATCTGGATCATGTGCGAGATCGCCCGCAGGCTCGGCCACGACTGGGCGTACGACGGCGCGGAGGAGGTCTGGAACGAGCTGCGCGCCCTGTCCCCGCAGCACACGGGCATGACCTACCAGCGGCTGGCCGACCTGCAGGGCATCCAGTGGCCCTGCCCGTCGGAGGACTCGCTGGAGCCGCCCTACCTGCACGGCAGGCTCTGGGAGAACGACCCGTCGAAGCGCGGCACGCCGGCGCCGTTCGCGGTGCTGCGGCACTCGCCGCCGGTGGACCTGCTCGACGACGAATACCCGCTGCGGCTCACCACCGGCCGCCGGCTCGACTCCTACAACACCGGGGTGCAGTCGTCCGGGTTCGCCTCGCCGCTGCGCCGCGGCGAGACCGTCGAGCTCTGCCCCGAGGACGCCGAGCGGCTCGGCCTCACCGAGGGCGAGGAGGTGCGGATCACCTCGCGGCGCGGCTCGGTGACCGCGCCGGTCTACATCGACCCCGCCCTGCGGCCGGGGCTCGTGTTCATGACGTTCCACTTCCCCGACGAGGTGGACACCAACTCCTTGACCATCGAGGCCACCGACCCGATCTCGGGCACGGCCGAGTTCAAGGCCGCCGCCGTACGTGTCGAGAAGCTCGTCAAGGCCGGGTGATCAGATGGATCTGAGATTTCGTGGTGCGGAGCCGTCCGAGGAGGAGCGCGCGGCGGTCGACGCCCTGCTCGGGCCGCCCGCCTCCGCCTGGGACGGCGGCGCGAGGACCGAGCAGGACCTGCGCTTCGCCGCCCGCGCCGAGGCCGCCCGCGACCAGTTGCTGCCCGCGCTGCACGCGGTCAACGACCGGGTCGGGTGGATCAGTGAGGGAGCGCTCGAGTACATCTGCCGCCGCCTGACGATCCCCCCGGCCGAGGCGTACGGCGTGGCCACGTTCTACGCGCTGTTCTCCGTGCAGCCCCGGCCGAAGCGGGTCCTGCACGTCTGCACCGACCTGGCCTGCCAGGCGAAGGGCGCGGAGTCCGTACGCAAGCGGGTCGAGGACCACTTCGGCCCGGCGGGCACGTCGTGGCAGGAGAGCCCCTGCCTGGGCATGTGCGAGCGCGCCCCGGCCGCGCTCGCCCTGGAGGCGGGCACGCCGCCCGTGGCCCAGGTGTACGCCCCCGCCACCCCCGACACGATCACCACCATGGCCGAGGCGCCGCCGAGCTCCAACGGGAGCACGCCGAGCGTCAAGGTCACCGGCGAGACCCCAGAACGGGCGGCGGTGCCGCAGGCCGGGCAGGACGGACTGCTCCTGCTCAGGAGAGTCGGCACCGTCGACCCGGCCAGCCTGGACGACTACCGGGCGGCCGGCGGCTACACCGCGCTGCGGCGGGCCTTCGAGCTCGGGCCCGCCGGCGTGATCCGCGAGGTGCTGGAGTCGGGCCTGGTCGGCAGGGGCGGCGCGGCGTTCCCGACCGGGCGCAAGTGGGACGCCACGGCCCGCCAGCCGGACCACCCCCACTACCTGGTCTGCAACGCCGACGAGAGCGAGCCGGGGACGTTCAAGGACCGGGTCATCATGGAGGCCGACCCGTACGCGCTCGTCGAGGCCATGACGATCGCCGCCTACGCCACCGGCTGCGCCAAGGGATACCTCTACATCAGGGGCGAATATCCCCGGGCGGTCGCGCGGCTCCAGCACGCGATCGCGACCGCCCGCGCGCGGGGCCTGCTCGGCGACGACATTCTCGGCAAGGGCCTGTCCTTCGACATCGAGCTGCGCAGGGGCGCGGGCGCCTACATCTGCGGCGAGGAGACCGCGATCTTCAACTCGATCGAGGGGCAGCGGGGCGAGCCGCGCAGCAAGCCGCCGTTCCCGGTGGAGAAGGGGCTGTTCGGCAAGCCGACCGTGGTCAACAACGTCGAGACGCTGGTCAACGTGCTGCCGATCCTGGAGCGCGGGGCGCAGGCGTACGCGGCGGCCGAGCCCAAGCTGTTCTGCGTCTCGGGCGCGGTGGAACGCCCCGGCGTGTACGAGCTGACGTTCGGCGCCACGCTGCGCGAGCTGCTCGACCTGTCGGGCACCACCGGCACGACCAGGGCGGTGCTGCTCGGCGGGGCGGCCGGCGCGTTCGTCACCGACCTGGACATCCCGCTCACCTTCGAGGGCACCAGGGCCGCCGGCGCGACGCTCGGCTCCGGCGTGGTGCTCGTCATCGACGACGACGTGGACCTCAAGAGCCTGCTGCTGCGCATCGCGGAGTTCTTCCGCGACGAGTCCTGCGGCCAGTGCGTGCCCTGCCGGGTGGGTACGGTACGCCAGGAGGAGGCCCTGCACCGGCTGTCGCGCCGGGTCGACGACGACGATCTCGTGCTGCTGCGCGAGGTCGGCCAGACCATGCGTGACGCCTCCATCTGCGGCCTCGGACAGACCGCCTGGAACGCCGTCGAATCAGCCATCGACCGCCTGGGAGTTTTCAGATGATCCCGCTCCAGCCGCCCCGCCGGCTCATCGACGTCGAGATCGACGGCGAGACCGTGCGCGTGCCAGAGGGCTCGACGATCCTCGACGCGTGCGCCGTGGCGGGCAAGGACATCCCGACGCTCTGCTACGGCGACACGCTCACCCCGAAGAACGCCTGCCGGGTCTGCGTGGTGGAGGTGGAGGGCGCGCGGACGCTGGCGCCCGCCTGCTCCAGGAAGGCCGAGAAGGGCATGAAGGTCGGCACCGACACCGAGCGCGCCCGGCAGAGCCGCAAGGTGGTGCTGGAACTGCTCGCCTCCTCGGTGGACCTGTCGACCACACCGAGGGCGGCCGAGTGGACGGAGGAGTACGACGCCGACCCGGCCAGGTTCGGCGACGACGCCGCCACCGTCGAGCAGCCCGCCAAGGTCGACAACGAGCTCTACGTACGCGACTACAGCAAGTGCATCATGTGCTACAAGTGCGTGGACGCCTGCGGCGACCAGTGGCAGAACACCTTCGCCATCGGCGTCGCGGGCCGGGGCTTCGACACGACGATCTCCACGGAGTTCGACGCCCCGCTCACCGACTCGGCCTGCGTCTACTGCGGCAACTGCGTCGAGGTGTGTCCCACGGGCGCGCTGTCGTTCAAGAGCGAGTTCGACATGCGGGCCGAGGGCACCTGGGACGAGTCGAAGCAGACGGAGACCACGACGATCTGCAGCTACTGCGGTGTCGGCTGCAACCTGACCCTGCACGTGCAGGACAACAAGATCGTCAAGGTGACCTCGCCGCACGACAACCCGGTCACCAAGGGCAACCTCTGCGTCAAGGGCCGCTTCGGGTACGGCTATGTCTAGGGTCTCCGTCAAACGTCGCATCCTGCGGGTGAAGGACACCGCCCGCACCAGCAGGATCGACTCGCTGGCCGCCGAGGAGCCGCTGGAGATCCGGCTCAACGGCACGCCGCTGACGGTCACCATGCGCACGCCCGGCGACGACTTCGACCTGGCCGCGGGCTTCCTCGTCAGCGAGGGGGCCGTGGGCTCGCCGGACGACATCGCCACGATCCGCTACTGCGCGGGCGCGACGGTGGACGGCGGCAACACCTACAACGTGCTCGACGTGCGGCTCGCACCCGGCGTCCCGGCGCCGGAGCCGCGCAACTTCTACACCACCTCCTCCTGCGGCGTCTGCGGCAAGGCGTCGCTGGAGGCGGTGCGCACCGTGGCGCGCTGGAGCGCCGGCGACGACCCCGTGGAGCTGACGCTTCCGGTGGTCACATCGCTGCCGCTGCGGCTGCGGGCGGCCCAGCGGGTCTTCGACAGGACCGGCGGGCTGCACGCGGCCGGCCTGTTCACGGCCGGGGGCGAGGCGTTGTGCGTACGCGAGGACGTGGGCCGGCACAACGCCGTCGACAAGCTGCTCGGCTGGGCGCTCAGGAACGGCCGGCTGCCGTTGCGGGGCACCGTGCTGATGGTGTCGGGGCGGGCGTCGTTCGAGCTGGTGCAGAAGGCGGTCATGGGTGGCGTCCCCGTGCTCGCCGCGGTGTCCGCGCCCTCCTCGCTCGCGGTCGAGCTGGCCGCGGAGGAAGGGCTGACGCTCATCGGCTTCCTCCGGGGTGAGTCGATGAACGTCTACGCGGGCGAACACCGGCTGAGCGAGGAGGCCCTGCTCCCCGACTGATGTCCCCATTCCGCGAGGCGCGGCCGGACCGGCCGGCGCCTCGCGGCCGCGAACGTCGCCCCGGGCACCGGCAACGGCTCTGCCGGCGCACGACCACCGGGGCGACCGCGGGATGCCGAGCGGCGTGCCCGGGCCCCCAGCCGCCGTCCGGCATCCTGTCTTCCTGATGCGGACCGCTCACCGTGGACCGCCCAGCGTGGACCGCTCCCCCGCTCCCCCGCTCCGCCGGAGCCGCGGCACTCCTGCGTGAAGATTTTGACAATCATTTTCATTCTGCCGCATACTGGATGCATGATTTCAGGATTTTCCCGGTCTTGTGCTGCACGCTTGCTGGCGGGTATCGCGCTAATCACCACCACCGCCGCGTGCGGCGCCGGCTCCGCCACCACCACAGGGGCGGAGGGCGGCAGGCCCGAGGTGGTCGCCGCCTTCTACCCGCTCCAGTGGCTGACCGAACAGGTCGGGGGATCCGACGTCCAGGTGACGAGCCTGACTGCGCCCGGCGTCGAGCCGCACGACCTGGAGCTGGGCATCCAGCAGGTCACCGCGATCAGGAACGCCGCGCTCACCGTCTATGTCAAGGGTGTGCAGCCGGCCGTGGACGACGCCGTGGAGCCCGACACGAGCTTCGACGCCGCGACCGCCGTCAAGACGATCCCGGCCGGCGGGCACGCCGAGGAGCACGGGCACGAGGAGCACGGGCACGAGGAGGGCGCCGAGGAGCACGGGCACGAGGGCGCCTACGACCCGCATCTTTGGCTCGACCCGTCCCGCCTGGCCACCGTCGCCACGAAGCTGGGCGAGCGGCTGGCCGCCGCCGACGCTCCGCACGCCGAGGCGTACAAGGACCGCGCCGCGAGGACGGCCGCCGCGCTCGGAACGCTCGACCAGGAGTTCACCCAGGGCCTCCGCACGTGCAAGACCAGGACGCTGGTCACCGCGCACGAGGCGTTCGGCTATCTGGCGGACCGTTACAAGCTCGAGCAGGTCGGCATCACGCTCGACCCCGAGACAGAGCCGTCGCCCACCCGCATCTCCGAGGTGGCCAAAATCGCCAAGGCCGAGGGCGTGACCACGATCTTCACCGAGACCCTGGTCAGCCCGAAGGTGGCCGAGGTGCTCGCGAGCCAGGTCGGCGCGAAGACGGCCGTGCTCGACCCGCTGGAGAGCAAGCCCTCGGGCGACTACATGTCCGCCATGCGCGATAACCTCAAAACCCTACAAACAGCACTGGGGTGTACGGCATGAGCGAAACGGCCTTCGCGATGACCGACGGCCGGGTCTCCTTCGAGGGCAAACCCGTCCTTCGGGGGATCGACCTGACCATCCGTCCCGGGGAGGTCGTCGCCCTGCTGGGCGCCAACGGCTCGGGCAAGTCCACGCTGGTCCGCGCGCTGCTCGGCCTCACGCCGCTGTCCGGCGGCTCGACCCTGGTCTACGGCTCGCCGCCCGCCAGGTTCCGCGACTGGTGGCGCATCGGCTACGTGCCGCAGCGGCTCCACGTCGGGGGCGGCGTGCCCGCCAGCGTACGCGAGGTCGTGGCCTCCGGCCGGATCGCCAGGCAGAGCAGGTTCCGCAGGACCAGCGCGGCCGACAGGGCCGCCGTGGCGAGCGCGCTGGAGGCCGTCAGGCTGGCCGAGCGCGAAGGTGACCCCGTCCAGTCGTTGTCCGGGGGCCAGCAGCAGCGGGTGCTCATCGCCCGCGCGCTGGCCGGGGAGCCGGACACGTACGTGATGGACGAGCCGACCGCGGGCGTGGACGCCGAGACGCAGAAACTGCTCGCCGACACCCTGGCCGCGCTGGTGCTGGACGGCAAGACCGTGGTGCTGGTCGCGCACGAGCTGGGCCCGCTGGAGCCGATCATCACGCGCGGCGTCGTGATCCGCGAGGGCCGGGTCGTGCACGACGGCAGGCCGCCGCGGCCCGAGGGCGACTGCGCGCGGCCCGGACACGAGCACCAGCACCCGCACGCGGCCGTCGAACCGGGCGCGGGACCGCTCACGGGGTGGCAGGGGGACCCACGATGATCATGGAGCTGCTTCAGGAGGAGCTCTTCCAGCTCGCGCTGATCGCGGCGCTGCTGGTGGGGCTCTGCGCGCCCGCGGTCGGCACGTTCATCGTGCAGCGCAGGTTGTCGCTGCTCGGCGACGGCATCGGGCACGTCGCGCTGACCGGCGTGGCGCTGGGGTTCCTCACCGGCACCGCTCCCGTGCTGACCGCGGTGATCGTGTCCGTGCTCGGCGCCGTGGCCATCGAGCTGGTCAGGGCGCGCGGCCGCACCAGCGGCGACGTGGCGCTCGCGCTGCTGTTCTACGGCGGGATCGCGGGCGGCGTCATGCTCATGGGCATCGCGCCCGGCGGCAGCACCACCAAGCTCAACTCCTACCTGTTCGGCGCCATCGCCAGCGTCACCCCTGGGGACATCTGGGTCATCGCCGCGCTGGCCGCCGCGGTGATCGCGGTCGTCGTCATCTTCGGCAGGGAGTTGTTCGTGCTCTGCCAGGACGAGGAGATGGCCAGGGCCAGCGGCCTGCCGGTGCGTTTCCTCAGCCTGCTGATCGCGGTCACGGCCGCGCTCACCGTCGTCATCGCCATGCGCGTGGTCGGCCTGCTGCTGGTCAGCGCTCTGATGGTGATCCCCGTGGCCACCAGCCAGCAGCTCACGCGGGGATTCCGCACGACGATGCTGCTGGCCATGGTGTTCGGGGTGCTCGCCTCCGTGGGCGGCCTGCTGGCCTCCACCTACTCGGCCAAGGTCCCGCCGGGAGCCGCCATCGTGCTTCTTGCGCTCGCCGGCTTCGTCCTGGCCCTCGGGGTCGGTAGATTCGTACGGCGAGGCCGTACCCAGGAGTCACCATTGAGTGAGCGACCACAGCTGCACGTCAAGGAGGTCGCATGACGACGAGACGTGATGCCGTGCACGACACCCTGCGCAGGAGCGAGGGTTTCCGCAGCGCGCAGGACGTCTATGCCGAGATGCGTCTGCACGGCGCCAAGATCGGGCTGACCACGGTCTACCGCGCGCTGCAGGCGCTGGCCGACGGCGGCCAGGTCGACGTGCTGCGCACCGACGAGGGCGAGTCGGTCTACCGCGCCTGCGCGAGCGACACCCACCACCACCATCTGGTGTGCCGCCGCTGCGGCCACACCGTGGAGGTCGACGGGCCCGCGGTCGAGCGCTGGGCCGAGACGGTCGGCAGCGAGCACGGGTTCACCGAGATCACTCACACGGTCGAGGTCTTCGGCACCTGCTCCGCCTGCTCGACCCCGGTCCCCACGCGCTGAGCCCTGCCGGAGCCGTACAACACGCCGAGCACGATGATCGCGCAGCCCGCGAGCTGCAACACCGACGGGCGCTCCCCGAGCGCCAGCGCGGAGATGCCCACGGTCGTCATGGGCTGGATCAGCAGCAACAGCGCGGTGAGCGCGGCGGGCTGGCGCGGCAGCGAATAGGTGATCAACGACCATCCGAGCACCTGCGGCCCGAGCGCGAGCAGCAGCAGCCAGCCGTGCGCCGGCCAGTCCGGGGTGAAGTCAGCGCCGCCGAACGCGGGGCTGAGCAGCGCGATCGTCGCGGCGGTCACCACGGTCGCGTGCGCCAGCGGGCCCGCGCCACGGTCCGGCCCCGCCTTCATCAGCAGCAGGAACACCGCGTACGACA
Organism: Nonomuraea mesophila; assembly: GCF_004352805.1. Taxonomy (NCBI): domain Bacteria; kingdom Bacillati; phylum Actinomycetota; class Actinomycetes; order Streptosporangiales; family Streptosporangiaceae; genus Nonomuraea; species Nonomuraea mesophila. Next base: position 56,454 of record NZ_SMLD01000011.1, on the reverse strand, counting down.
ACGACGTGGCGATCCCCGCGAACACTCCCATCAGGGGGTCGCTGCCGTAGGCCGCGCTGTCGAACACCCCGGAGATCAGCACCACGCCGCCGAACACCACCGGTGTCCCGACCATCAGCCGCGTGGACGGCCGCTCCCCGAACACCGCCCAGGCGGCGAACGCCACGATGAACACCTGCAGGTTGCCCAGCACGGTCGCCAGCCCCGCGCCGACGTACTCGATCGCGTGGTGCCAGAACAGCAGGTCGAGCGCGAACACCGCGCCCGCGGAGTAGGCGAGCAGGAGCGCCTTGCGCGGCATCGGGCCCAAGCGGCGCCGCTCCAGCCAGGCCAGCACGAGCATCGGCGGAACGGCGTAGGCGCATCGGAAGAAGGCGGAGGTCGCGGGTGACACGTCGGCCATGCGGACCATGGGGCCAGAGGTGGAGATGATGAGTGCCCCGGCGATCGCGACCATGACGATACGCCGATGTGCACTCACGGAAACCCCCGATGTCCCGTGCAGGAGATACGCTGCGACAACGCTAGAACCCGGCGCATACAGGAGTCAACATGCCGTTTGGCCATGACATGGTGCATTCGCTGGCCACCGTTGTCGAGCTGGTCAACACCTCGCCCTCCACCGGTGGCGACGAGGGTCTGGCCGGTCTGGCCGAACTGCAGGCGTTCGTCGAGTCCCGCGAGATCAGCGGCGTGGGCCGGCTCACGGCGCGCGACCTCGGGCAGCTGCGGATGGTGCGGGAGGCGTTCCACCGGGTCTTCACCGCCGCCGACCAGCCGAGCGCCGTCCGCCTCCTCAACGCGCTGCTGTCGGAGACGCGCATCACGCCCAGGCTCACCGAGCACGACGGGCACCCGCTGCACGTGCACTATTTCGCCGCCGACGCGACGCTGGCGGAGCACGTCGCGGCCGACTGCGGGGTGGCGCTGGCCCACCTGCTGGTCGAGGGCGAGGCCGAGCGCCTGCGCACGTGCGCGGCGCCCGACTGCGAACGGGTATTCGTCGACGAGTCGCGCAACCGCTCGCGCGTCTACTGCGACAGCCGCACGTGCGGCAACCGCATGCACGTCGCCGCCTACCGTGCCCGCCGCCGGGCCTGAGCCGCTAGACCTGGTTGGGGATGGCCCCGCCGTAGCGGCGGTCGCGCTTGGCGTAGATCTCGCACGCCTCCCACAGGTCCCTGCGGTCGAAGTCGGGCCAGAGCCGGTCGAGGAACACCATCTCGGCGTAGGCCGACTGCCACAGCAGGAAGTTGGAGAAGCGCTGCTCTCCCGACGACCGTACGAACAGGTCGACCTCGGGGATCTCCGGCTCGTCGAGATAGCGGGCGAACACCTTCTCGTTGACCTTGGACGGCCTGACCCGCCCGGCCGCGATGTCCTCGGCCATCCGCACCGCCGCGTCGACGATCTCGGCCTGCCCGCCGTAGTTGACGCAGAACTGCAACGTCAGCGTACGGTTGCCGACGGTCATCTCCTCGGCCGTCTGCAACTCGGAGATGACGCTCTTCCACAACCGCCCGGGCCGGCCGGCCCAGCGCACGCGCACGCCCATGGCGTTGAGCTCGTCGCGGCGCCGCCGGATCACGTCGCGGTTGAAGCCCATGAGGAAACGCACCTCGTCGGGAGAGCGCTTCCAGTTCTCCGTCGAGAACGCGTAGGCGCTCAGATAGGGGATGCCCAGCTCCAGTGCCCCCTCGATGACGTCGAACAGCGAGGATTCGCCTGCTTTGTGCCCCTCGGTGCGCGGCAGCCCCCGCGCCTTGGCCCAGCGGCCGTTTCCGTCCATGACGATGGCGACGTGCCGGGGCACCAGCTCGCGCGGGATCGGCGGCGGTGTCGCGCCTGACGGATGCGGGGACGGTGGTCGGACGTTCACGCGGGCTCCCTTTCGACGTGTCGGAGAGAGCGTATGCCGTGTTCGAGGTGCCACTGCAGATAGGCGGCGACCAGACCGCTGCACTCGCTGCGATGGCGCGACTCGGAGGCGTCGGCCGCCGCCCAGTCGCCCCGCAGCAGCGCGGCCATGAGCCCGATCGTCCCTCCCGCGGGCACGGCCGACCCGGACGGTTTGCACGCCCCGCACACCACGCCGCCCGCGACGATGGCGAACGCCCTGATCGCCGGGGCCCGGCACTTGGCGCACGCGTCGAGCGCGGGGGCGTAGCCCGCCACGGCCAGGGAGCGCAGAAAATAGGCGTCCAGCACCAGCCTGGCCTCGTGATCCCGGTCGGCGAGCGTGCGCAGCCCGCCCACCAGCAGCAGGAACTGCCGCAGCGCCGGCTCCTTCTCCCCGTGCGTCAGCCGGTCGGCGGTCTCCAGCATCGCGGTGCCCGCGGTGTAGCGGGGATAGTCGGCGGCCAGCGCCTCCCCATAGGGTCTCAGCGTCTCCGCCTGGGTGACGACGTCGAGGGTGCGCCCGGTGTGCAACTGCAGGTCGACGTGCGTGAACGGCTCAAGCCTCGCCCCGAAACGGGACGTCGTGCGGCGCACTCCCTTGGCCACCGCCCGGATCTTGCCGGTGCGCTTGGCCAGGACGGTGACGATGCGATCGGCCTCACCGAGCTTCTGTGTACGCAGGACCACGCCTTCGTCACGGTAGAGACTCACTCGAACATCTTACGGCCACTCTCGGTACCGACGGGCGAACGTTACGGGCATGCTCTGTTGACGCAACTTTGCGTAACCCTCACTACACTTTGACGCCTGTCCCCGCATCACCCGTTGTTCAACCCCCCGCAATCGCCTCGAAAGGGAGACATGACCCGCGTGGTCCTGCTGGGCGCCTCGCCCGGCCCCGAAACCTCTCCGACCGGCCTGAGGCTGGCCGCGCTAGCCGGCAACCCCACCGTGGCCGATCGACTACGCAGCCAGGTCACCTCCATGGATCCGCGGCCCGCCACCATCGAGTCAGGCGATGTGGCCGCCGCCCTGCGAGCCCTGGCAGATGTCGCAGCATCAGCAACGGAAAACCTCTTCATCATCCCCACCAACTCCGTCGTCCACGACGAGCTGATCTACCAGATCACCAAGTCCAAGCGCGGTGCGCTGGCGCTCGTGGCGAAGGAGCCCCGCTACGGGATCTCCGAGGAGGCGCAGGAGGACACCGGTCAGGAGGACAACGGTCAGGAAGACGGCGACGACGAGCCCGCCCAGGAGGGGCGCGTCCCGATCTCCGAGGCGGAGCCCGAGATCGGCTACGAGCGCCTCGAAGGCCTGCCCGTCCGCGCCCGCATCGGCAAGTCCTCGCGCGTGGTCTCGGTGGGCACCGCCTACCACGCCGTCACCAGACCCAACGCGGCGCTGCTCGGCCCGCTGCACGTGAGCGCGCGCAACGCCCCCGTGCTGGCGCAGACCTGCCGCGAGCTGGCCGAGATCGCCCACCGCTTCGGCGATGACGACGACCTGGTGCAGCTCGTCGTGTTCGGCCTCGTGCGCAACGGCGTGTCGGTCGGCATCCGCGGCCGCCGCGACCTGTTCTACCGCCGGGTCACCACCCAGGAGGAGGTGAACGAAGCGGGCGCCGAGATGATGGGCATGAACGAAGACCGCTCCAGGCTCAACAACGCGGTCAAGGGCGCCGACGGCTTCTTCACCACCTATTTCGTCTCCACCTACTCCCGCTTCATCGCCCGCTGGGCGGCCAGGCGTGGGTGGACGCCCAACCAGGTCACGCTGATCTCGATCGCGCTCGGCGTGGCCGCGGCCGCCTGCTTCGCGACGGGCGATCGCCCGGGGATGGTGGCGGGCGGCATCCTGATCTACTTCGCGTTCGTCTTCGACTGCGTCGACGGCCAGGTGGCCCGCTACGCCCGCAAGTTCGGCGTGCTGGGGGCGTGGCTGGACGCCACGTTCGACCGGTTCAAGGAATACGTGGTCTTCGCCGGCCTGGCCATCGGCTGGGTCGTCTCCGGCAACAGCGAGGACATCTGGATCCTGGCGCTGGCCGCGATCGGCCTGCAGTCGGTGCGCCACCTGCTCGACTTCTCCTTCGGCATCTCCAACCGCCGCAAGCCCCCGGCCAAGCTGCCCACCCTGGCGCTCGACGTGCCCGACGACCGTGACCTGCGCGAGGCGCTGACGCGGCGCAAGGTCGAGCGCAACCAGGGTGTGCGGGGCGTGCTCAAGATGTGGAGCAAGGCGGGCAAGCACCGCTCCGTCCACTGGGCGCGCAAGATGATCGTGTTCCCCATCGGCGAGCGGTTCGCGGCCATCGCGATCACCGCCGCCCTCTTCGACGCCCGGATCACCTTCCTCACCCTGGTGATCTGGGGCTCCGTCGCCGCCATCTACACCCTCACCGGACGCCTCATGAGGTCGCTCGTATGATCACCCAACCGCAGGCCATGGCCACCCCCACGCCGGATCCCGACGAGGAACGCCGCCGCATCCAGACCGCCCGCCTGCTCGCCTACCGCGACGACGGACCACTCGCCCACGCGCTGGCCGGCAAGCTCGGCAAGGGCCTGCCGCCCGTGCCCGCCACGCTCGTCGCCCTGCTGGCGATCATCGGCCTCATCGTCGCCGGCGTGCTGGAGCCGGGCCCGATCCTGCTCCTGCCCGTGGCGATCATGGTGGTGCTGGTGCTGCCCACCGCGCCGCGCAACCACCTGGGCCGCTTCGACTGGCTCACCCCGCCGCTGCTGCGCGGCACCGAGTTCCTCACCATGATCGCCGTCGGTCTCGTGGCCGACGCGCCGAGGTGGCTGCTGTTCGTGCTGGTGTACGTCGTGGGCTACCACACCTACGACACCGTCTACCGCACCCGGCAGAGCATCTGGCCGCCCGCCTGGGTGTTCCACGCCGGGCTCGGATGGGAGCTTCGGCTGCTCATCATCGGCGCAGGAGCGGCGCTGGGAGCGCTGACCCCGGTGCTGGCGGTGCTGACGGCCTACCTGTTCGTGTTGTTCGCGGTGGAGAGCGTGACGAGCTGGGTCCGCCTCGACAAGGCCTCCGCGCAGTCGAGCGCCGACGCCGAGCAGGACCTCGAGGCCTCCCCGGAAGAGGCGATGGAGCAGGCCCAGGCCAACGGCGAGGCCAAAGGCTGACGAATGTGCGGTCGTACACGTACGACCGCGTCGTCACCACTGCGGCACCGCGCGTCCGTGCGGTGCCGCGGCCCGGTCCGTCACCGCTGAGCTGAGTGCGTTCGCCCACGCGGCGTCACAGGGCTCGGCATGCCCCCATCGCGCGGTAGCGACCGCTTAGTCTGGGGGCCAGGGACACTCGGGCCGGGTTCCGGTCCGGCCGGAGCCAGGAGAGACGCGGATGGCGTTCTTGTCACGGCTGTTCAGGCGGGGCGATCCGCTGGCCGAGCGTGAAGAGGCACGCCGGCAGGGGATGCGGGACGCCCGGCGGCATCCGTTGGGCGAGTTCACCGATCCGGAGTTCCAGCCCGCGTATGTGACGGAGATCCGGGCCCGGGCCCGTGAGCAGATCACCGAGGTCGACCGGCAGTTGGCGGCCACCCGTACGGCGCTGACGGAACGCGCGCTCGGCGAGCGGGAGATCATCCTGCGGGAGCTGGGCAGGAGCGACACCCTGCCCCAGCCGTTCCTGAACGGCCACACCGCCGAGCCGCACCCGGACACCGCCGAGGCCCGGCCGGGCGCCGGGGCCGGGGCGGCGGCTGAGGCGGCGCGGTCCACGCAGCGGGATCCGTTCATCTCGATCGCCGAGGCCAGGGCGCTGCGGGCGGAGGCGCGGCGGCGGGCCCTGGTCGAGGAGGCGAACGCCGGCGTGCAGCGGGCCAGAGCCCGCATCGAACACCTCACGCAGGAGTGGGAGAGCGCGCTGATGCGGCGCGACCACGAGGTGGAGGCGGTACAGGCCAGGGCCGAGCAGCTCATCGCCGCGTACAAGAGCGGCGTGCTGCGGGCCCATCCGCGCAAGGAGGAGATCCCGTCGTTGTGGAAGGGCGAGATCATCGCCATGGACGCCACGGCGGGCAACCCCATGGCGGTCTCGGGCCGGCGGGAGATCGGGCGGATCCTGCGCGAGGTGGAGGACCGCATCGAGGTGTGGCACGCCGAGGTGCTGCCCAGGGAATTACCCGGCCACTCCCGCACCCAGTTGTCACCGGGCGGGCCGCCCGCCGCCGACGACACCGGCTCGGAGGAGAACCCGGACGGGACAGCCGGCATGAAGGACGACCCGGACAGCAGAATCGGCGCGACGGACGGCCCGGGCGGAGAAGCCGACGCGGCGGGCGACCCAGACGGCGAAACCGACACGGCCCACGATCCAGACGAGACAGCCGACGCGGCGGGCGACCCAGACGGCAAAGCCGACGCGCCGGACGATCCAGACGGGAAAACCGACACGGTGGACCATCCCGGCGGGAAAGCCGGGGCGGACCTCGCGGACGGCGTTGGGCCATCGCGTGGGCAGCACGGCGCCCCCACGTCCCCTCGCGATCAGGAGGACGGCGTATGAGAAGGAAGGCCGCGCGGGCGGGACGACGGCTGACGGCGTCCCTCAGGCGATCAGGAGGACGGCGGGTGGCGCAGGACAGTGGCGGGGCCCGGGCGCGGCGCGGGGCCCCGGGACGGGCCCGTACGGCGCGTCGCGCGGTCGCGGCGTTAGTGGTGCTGCCGGTGGTCGCGGCCGGCGTGACGGCGTGCGGGACGGAGGCCAGAGGGCTTTGTGGCGTGGTCGTCGACTCGACCAGCTACGCCGATCCGGCCACCTCCAGGAACGACGTCACCTCCAAGCTGCCGGCCTTCGCGGAGGGGTGCGACTGGATCGGGTTCGCGGCGGTCACGGGCAGTTCGGAGAGCAGCGCCTGCCGCCGGGACCCGGTGCCCGTCGCGGCGACCCGGGCGGAGAACCCCAACGACAACCCCGTGGTCGAGGAGCGGGTCAGGAAGCACCGGATCACGCAGGTGGTGCCGAGGGCGGTCGAGTTGTTCGACTGCCCGACGGAGGGCGAGGGGTCGGACGTGCTGGGCGCGCTGCGCTACGTCGCCAAGCAGCTCGCCGCGCAGCGGCAGCCGGACAAGGAGCACCGGCTCATCGTGTTCAGCGACCTGATCAACAACCGGGGCGAGCTGAACGTCAACCGGCTGGACCTCGGCGAGGACGCCCGCCGGCAGAAGATCAAGGAGTTGCGGGACGCGCGCCTGCTGCCCGGCATGAACGGGTACGCGGTGGTCGTGCACGGATTCCTGCGGAAGAAGACGTCGAGCCCCGACCGGTTCCCGCAGCTGGAGGCGTTCTGGCAGGAGGCGTTCGAAGCGACCGGCGTGGCCACCGTGGACCTGCTGTGACGCGCGGCCGCCCCGCCGAGAGCGCTCTCTGATCTGTCATGCGCACTCGCTCACGCGGGCGCTGTGCGGATTGTTGACACCGGGTAAGCCCTGTGTTCACATCGTTGAGAGAGCGCTCTCTCGCATCCACACCCCCCATGGAGCGATGATGACAACAGCGAACAGGCGCCGGCGCCGCCTGGCACCCGTGGCCGTGGTGCTCATTGCACTCACCGGCCTGCTCGTGCAGATGACCGCCGGCGCCTCGGCCTCCGTGCCGCCCCCGCCGTCGGGCTGGTCCCTGGTCTGGGCCGATGACTTCGAAGGCCCGGCGAACACCCTGCCCTCATCGAACAACTGGATCATCGACACGGGGCACGCCTACCCCGGAGGACCGGCCAACTGGGGCACGGGCGAGATCCAGAACTACACCTCCAGCACCTCCAACCTCAGCCTCGACGGCTCGGGCAACCTGCGCATCACCCCGCAGCGCAGCGGCTCGGGCGAGTGGACCTCGGCCCGCATCGAGACCAGGCGCTCGGACTTCAAGCCCGCCGACGGGCGCGTCCTGCGCATCGAGGGCCGCATCCAGATGCCGAACGTGACCGGCAACGCCGCGCTCGGCTACTGGCCGGCGTTCTGGGCGCTCGGATCGCCGTACCGGGGGAACTACTGGAACTGGCCGGGAATCGGCGAGTTCGACATCATGGAGAACGTCAACGGGCTCAACTCCGTGTGGGCCGTGCTCCACTGCGGCGTCGCCCCGGGCGGGCCCTGCGAGGAGAACAACGGCCTCGGCGCCAGCCGCGCCTGCCCCGGTGCCTCCTGCCAGTCGGCCTTCCACACCTACCGCTTCGAGTGGGACCGCAGCACGAGCCCCAACCAGCTGCGCTGGTACGTCGACGGCCAGCTGTACCACAGCCTCAGCCAGAACCGGTTCGACGCCACCACCTGGAACAACATGACCGGCCACGCCGGCTACTTCCTGCTGCTCAACGTGGCGATGGGCGGCGCCTTCCCCAACGGCGTGGCAGGCTTCGGCACCCCGACCGGGGACACCGTGCCCGGCAGGCCGATGCTGGTGGACTACGTCGCGGTCTGGCAGAGCGGCACGGACGGCGGCAACCCCGACCCCGACCCGACCGACCCGCCCGGCAGCGTCGACGCCCGCTCCACCATCCAGGCCGAGCGCTACACGGCCCAGTCGGGCACCATGGTCGAGTCCACCACCGACTCGGGCGGCGGCCAGAACGTCGGCGGCATCTCCAACGGCGACTGGCTGCGCTTCGACGGCGTCAGGTTCGGCTCGCAGGCCGCCCGCCAGTTCAAGGCCAGGGTCGCCTCCGGGGCGGGTGCCGGGGTCAGCGGGCTGGTGCAGGTGCGGCTCGACAGCCCCACCGCCGCCCCCATCGGCGACTTCGCCGTCGGGAACACCGGCGGATGGCAGAGCTGGCGCACCATCCCGGCCAACATCTCCGGCGTGACGGGAACGCACACGGTCTACCTGACCTTCAGCAGCGGCCAGCCGGCCGACTTCGTCAACGTCAACTGGTTCACCTTCTCCACCTCCTGACCGCCCGTCCCGGCCTGGCGCCGGCGGGCCCGTACGCGCGTGTGAACCCCGTGCGTACGGGCCCGCGCGGTCAGGAGCGGGTGCGGCGGCGCAGGACGATGCGTTCGGCCCAGCTCGCGGCCTCGGGGTCCTTCAGGCCCTCCACCACTCCCCCGAGGTAGGCCGTGGCCAGGCTGTCGAAGCCGCTGTCCAGTTGCCGCAGCCGGCTCGCCCGGCGGCGCTCCGACGCCTCGACGTAGTGGGCGATGCTCTCCGCGTAACCGGCGTCGTGCTGGTAGGCCGCCTGGGCCTCGGCGAAGACGCGGGCCTCGGCGTCACGTTTGGCCCGCAGCTCCCTGAGGCGGCGGTCGTTCGGGTTGTGCATGCGGCGGCCCAGGTCGGCGGCGATGAGCGCGGTGGCCACGAGCAGCGCCAGCAGCAGGACCATGGTGGGCAGCCCGCCGACGCCCTCGGAGGTGGGCCCGATCTCCTGCCCGTCCACGACCAGGGGTCTGACCAGGGCGTCCCGGCGCAGCACGGCCACGGCGACGATGAGGCCGAGCCAGACCATCGCCACGCCGATCAGCAGCCAGCGTCCCTGGGGTGAGCTGCCGTGCTCCTGCCAGGAGCGGAACGTGCGGCCGTACATGTGCGGCGCCACCAGCATGATGAGGGCGGCGCCCGCGGCGAGGAGCGCGGTCATCGCGACGCTGTCGCCCCAGCTGAGGATCACCTGGTAGAGGATGGGCACCTCGACGATCAGCAGGAGCAGCAGGAGGAGCGCCCCGGGCAGCCAGCGGCGGACGACCGGCCAGCGGCTGCCGGAGACGGCGATCGAGCTGGGGCGGCCGTCGCCGGGGCGCCTGCTGGGTTGTTCGAGCTCGGTGACGCGCTGCCTGCTGTCGTCGAGGGCCTTGCGCGCCTCCCCGAACGCGCGCTGCGACTCGGCCAGGCGGATCTTCTGTGCTTCGAGCTCGGCGCGGGCGCGCTGGATCTCCCGCTCCGTGCACTCGTCGATCCTGGCCCGCTCTTCCAGGCGTTCGTCCTCCAGCTCGTGGAAGCGGGGCACGCTGCCGGTCTGGAGCGTGAGCGTGTCGAGCCGGCCGCCTTCGGCGTGGGCGCGGCCCAGCGCGCGCTCCTCGCCGCGGCGCCCCGCCCACTCGGGCAGGCGGTAGAGGTCGCCGTCGTACGCGGCCGCGCGCGCGACCCGGGTGACCTCGCCCTCGGACTCGGCGGATGCTTCCTTGCGGCGGACGAAGCGCATCTGGCCTCCCTGCGGGGTCCTGCCCTCGATGCTAAGTCGCCGGGTCGCGGATCGACGGCAGGAGTGCGTACGGGAAACGCGGGCGGCCGTCAGGTGGAGTCCCTGACCACGAGCCGGGCCGGCAGCACGACGGAGGTGGCGTGGCCGCCGTCCAGGCGCGACATCAGCAGCCGGGCGAGCGCCAGCGCCTGGTCGGCGACGGGCACGCGCACGGTCGTGAGCGGCGGGGTGGTGGCGGAGGCGGCGTCGATGTCGTCGAAGCCCACGATCGCCAGGTCGTCCGGCACCCGCCGCCCGGCCTCATGCGCGGCCCGCAACGCCCCGATGGCGAGCTGGTCGCCGGCCGCGAAGATCGCGTCGAGCGACGGGTTGTCGTGGATGAGCCGGCGCGCGGCCTCCACGCCGGACGCGCGGGTGTAGTCGTCGGCCGGGGTCAGGATCGGTCTCATGCCGGCGCGGTGCAGGGCCGCGCGGTGGCCGGCCAGGCGGTCCTGGATGGAGATGAGGTCCATGGGGCCGCAGACCATGCCGATGTGGCGGCGCCCGCGCGCGACGAGGTGCTCGGTGGCGGCCGCCGCTCCCCCGGCGTTGTCGACGTCCACGTACGGCACCAGCGAGGCGACCGCGGGTTTGCCGAGCAGCACGAGCGGCACGCCGGTGCGCGAGAGCCGCTCGGCCAGGGTGTCGCCCCGGTCGGGAGGCAGGAGCACGACGCCGTCCGTCAGGCGCGCCTCGACGTGGGAGGCGATGCGGCGGTGGCTCTCGGCGGTGTCGGCCAGCATGAGCGTGATCTGCCTGCCCGCGCCCTCCAGCACGCTGGTGACGTACTGGACGACGGCCGCGGTCAGCAGATCGCCGCCCTGCCGGGGCACCGACAGGACGAGGGCGACGGTGTTGGTGCGCCGGGTGACGAGGCTGCGGGCGGCCGCGTTGGGCACGTAGCCGAGTTCTCTGACGGCCCGCATCACCGTCGCGCGGACCTCGGGGCTGACGGAGGTCTCGCCGTTGACGACGCGAGAGACGGTGGCCCTGGAGACGTGGGCGCGGGCGGCCACGGTCTCCAGGGTGGGCCGCCTGGCGCGGGTTTCCGGCAGGCCGTTGCGCGCGATGACGTCGCGGTACCACCGGGCGCTGTCCTTCGGCCGGCGTCGCTGGGTGGCGAAGTCCACGTGCACGAGGCCGAACTTGCGCTGGTAGCCGTCGGACCATTCGAGGTTGTCGAGCAGCGTCCAGACGAGATATCCGCGGACGTTGGCGCCGTCGTCGATCGCGGTTCTCAGGGCGCGCAGGTGTTCCTCGATGAAACTGATTCTCTCGAGGTCGTGAATGCTGTCGCCGGTAGCCACGTCGACGAAGTCGGCGCCGTTCTCGGTGATCATCAGCTCGGTCTGCGGATATTCCCGGGAAAGGCGCCCGAGCAGCTGGGAGAGGCAGGCGGGCACGATGGGCCAGCCCATGGCGGTGACCGCCGTGGGCACCGTGCAGAAAAGCACGCCCTCGCTTCCCGGGAAAGCCGGGTCGGCGGGTTCGCTGGGCTGCGCCTGCACCACCAGCGGCGAATAGTAATTGACGCCGAGCAGGTCGGTGGGCGCGGCGATGACGTCGAGGTCGCCGTCGTGGACGTGGCCGAGCCCCGCGTGCCGCTCGATGAGCGGGACCAGGTCGGTGGGGTAGGCGCCGCGCAACATCGGGTCGAGGAACTGCCGGTTCACCAGGGCGTCGATCCTGGCCACGGCCTCGGCGTCCTCCTCGGTCAGCTCCCTGTCGAAGTCGCTCACCTGGGCGGGCGTGAGCACGGGCGAGATGTTGAGCGCGGCGCCCACCTCGGAGGCCCCGGCGGCGCGCAGCGCCTGGACGCCCAGCCCGTGGGCGAGCAGCATGTGGTGCGCGCTCCTGAAGGCGTCGGCCGTGGACGTCCTGCCGGGCGCGTGAATGCCCGAGCCGTAGCCGAGAAAGGCCGCCACCCACGGTTCGTTCACCGTGAACCACGTGCCGACCCGGTCACCGAGCCGTTCATGCACGATTGCGGCGTAATCCGCGAAATGGTGTGCCGTGTCGCGGACCGGCCAGCCGCCCCGGTCTTCCAGCGCCTGCGGCAGGTCCCAGTGGTAAAGGGTGGCATAGGGCGTGATGCCGGCGGCGATCAACTCGTCGACCAGCCGGTCGTAGAAGTCGAGCCCCGCCGCGTTCACCTTTCCGCAGCCGTCGGGAATTACTCTGGCCCAGCTCACCGAGAACCGGTAGGCGGCTATTCCGAGGTCTTTCATCAACCGCACGTCCTCGGTATGGCGGTGATAATGGTCGCAGGCCTCGGCGCGGTCGGCGGAGAAGCCGTCCCAGATGGACGGTCCGCGGCCGCCGGCGGTCGTGGCCCCCTCGATCTGGAAAGCGGAAGTCGACACCCCCCAGACGAAACTCTCGGGGAAACTCGCTGCGCTCATCGTGGTGAAAACCCTCCGGACAATGTACGAGTGCCCAGTCTCCCGCGCGCCGCGCGTCGCGCGCCAGCCTGGCCAGGCTGTATACAGAGCGCGTGGAACTGGACCGGCTCGATCGTGACATCATCGCGGCGCTCGTCGACGACGCCCGTGCGACATACGCGGACATCGGCGACCAGGTAGGACTGAGTGCGTCGGCGGTCAAGCGGCGGGTCGACCGGTTGCGCGCGACGGGGGCGATCACCGGGTTCAGCGCCCGGGTGGCGCCCCAGGCGCTGGGCTGGACCACCGAGGCCTACGTGGAGCTGTTCTGCCAGGGCAAGACCAAGCCGTCGGACATCGCGCTGGCCGTGGCCAAATTCCCCGAGGTGGTGGGCGCGGCCACGATCACGGGCGACGCCGACGCGCTGCTGCACATCAGGGCGACGGACGTGCGCCACGTGGAGCGGGTGATCGAGCGCATCGCGGCGGAGACCTTCGTGGTGCGGACCAAGAGCGTCATCGTGCTCTCCAGGCTGGTCGACGCACCCCCCGGCACCACAGTCCCCGAACCAGGGCCCGAACCGCGCAACGGACCGCGTACGAACGCCTGAAAGTCGCAACAGACCTGCGCGAATACGCAATGCCGGAGTCTTGGCCGCCGCCGGAAGCGGTTCCTAGGCTGGCTGCGTCACTCCGGAGCGGGATTTTCCCTGGTCAACGATGATGGAGCGCTGCATGCCCAAACACTTCCTCATGTGCCGCCCTGAGTACTTCGCCGTCGAATACAGCATCAACCCGTGGATGCGCCCGGAGGACGGCGCGTCGCGCGACCTCGCGGTGCTGCAGTGGGAGAGGCTCAAGGCCGCGTACGAGGAACTCGGCCATCGCGTCAGCCTGATCGACCCGATCGACGGGCTGCCCGACATGGTGTTCGCCGCCAACGGCGCGCTGGTCGTCGACGGGCGCGTCTACGGCGCCAGGTTCGCCTACCCGCAGCGCGGCCCCGAGGGTCCCGCCTACCTGCGCTGGTTCGCCGAGCGCGGATACCCGGTGCACGAGCCCCGGCACGTCAACGAGGGCGAGGGCGACTTCCTCGCGCTCGACGAGGTCGTGCTCGCCGGCACGGGCTTCCGCACCGACGTACGCGCCCACCAGGAGGCTCAGGAGGTCCTGGGCCGCCCGGTGATCTCGCTGACCCTGGTCGACCCGCGCTTCTACCACCTGGACACGGCGCTGTTCCCGCTGGACGGCAGGAACGTGGCCTACTACCCGCAGGCCTTCTCGCTGGGCAGCCAGGAGGTGCTGCGCCGCATGTTCCCCGACGCGGTCCTCGCGACCGCCGAGGACGCCGAGGTGCTCGGCCTGAACGCGGTCAGCGACGGCACCCACGTGGTGATGAACGCCGAGGCCTCCACCCTGCAGTTGGAGCTCAAGCTCCGGGGGTATGAGGTGATCCCGGTCGACCTGTCGGAGCTGCGCAAGGCGGGTGGGGGTCCCAAGTGCTGCACACTGGAGATCAGGGGGGACAAGTGACCATGACCACCAGCGCGGAGCTCATCGAGATCAGCGAGAGCCGCAGCGCGCACAACTACCATCCGCTGCCCGTGGTGATCCACGAGGCGCACGGGGCGTGGGTCACCGACGTCGAGGGGAAACGCTATCTGGACTGCCTGTCCGGCTATTCCTCGCTCAACTTCGGCCACGGCCACCCGAAGATCATCGAGGCGGCGCGGGACCAGCTCGAACGGCTGACCCTGACCAGCCGCGCGTTCTACCACGACCAGTTCGCGCGGTTCTGCGCCGGGCTCGGCGACCTCACGGGCAAGGACATGATCCTGCCCATGAACACCGGCGCCGAGGCGGTCGAGACCGCCATCAAGGTGGCGCGCAAGTGGGGCTACCAGGTCAAGGGCGTCGAGCCCGGCCGGGCCAACATCATCGTGATGGAGAACAACTTCCACGGCCGCACCACCACGATCGTCAGCTTCTCCACCGACCCGGACGCGCACGACGACTTCGGCCCCTACACGCCGGGCTTCAGGATCGTCCCGTACGGCTCGGCCGAGGCGATCAGGCAGGCCGCCGACGCCGACACGGTCGCCGTGCTGGTCGAGCCGATCCAGGGCGAGGCCGGGGTGCTGGTGCCGCCGGAGGGCTACCTGACCGAGGTCAGGCAGCTCTGCACGGACCGCGGGATCCTCATGATCGCCGACGAGATCCAGTCGGGTCTGGGGCGCACCGGGCAGACGTTCGCGTGCGACGTCGAGGGGGTCGTGCCCGACATCTACGTCCTGGGCAAGGCCCTCGGCGGCGGCGTCGTACCGGTGTCGGCCATCGCGGCCGACCGCGACGTGCTCGGCGTGATCCACCCCGGCCAGCACGGCTCCACCTTCGGCGGCAACCCGCTGGCGTGCGCGGTCGGCATCGCGGTGGTCGAGCTGCTGAACACCGGCGAGTTCCAGGCCAGGGCCGCCAAGCTCGGCGAGACCCTGCACAGCCGGTTGCGCGGGCTGCTCGGCAAGGGCGTCACCGAGATCCGCGGGCGGGGCCTGTGGGCGGGCGTGGACATCGACCCGACGCTGGCCACCGGGCGCGAGGTGTCGAAGGCGCTGCTGAAGCGCGGTGTGCTGGTCAAGGACACGCACGGTTCCACGATCCGGCTGGCCCCGCCGATCGTCGTCTCCGAGGACGACCTGGTCTGGGCGATCGACCAGCTCGCGGACGCGATCCACGCCATGAGGGAGCGTCGGGAGGGGTGACGGCGCGGGTGGCGCTCACCCCACGTGTACGGACTCGATCGGTTGCACGGCGTCGTTTCGCGACTCGTACCAGGTGAGCGTCCCGGGGAGGGTGAGCGTGGCCAGCGCGTTCTGGAACCAGGGGCCCTTGATGATCTTCCAGCGGAAGGGCGGCCGCGCGATGCCCGCCGACCGCGCCAGCAGGCCGCCCACCATCGTGGCCAGGCCGAACTGGGTGACCACGTTGGCCCAGCGCAGCAGCCTGCTGAGCGGGTTGCGGATCGGCGAGCACACGACCTGGTAGATCGGCCCCGAGTCGGCCTTGGCCAGGTAGGAGTAGTGCACGTCGCCGGAGAGGATCAGCACGGGTTTGCCGAGCTTGGCCAGCATGCCGGCCAGGTCGTCGAACGAGCGCCGGAACGCCGCCCAGTGCTCCAGGTCGAAGGCCTGCCGGAGCATTTCTGAGCCCTTGGCGACGAGGCGGCCCCACTTGCCGTCGCACAGGGCCTCGTTCCAGTTCTGCACCCCGTGCACGCCCTCGGGCAGCAGGAACGGGATGGACGAGCCGATGATCAGCCGCTCGGCCGGGCGGGTGACCTGCTCCTCCAGCCAGGCCCACTCGTCGGGGTCGAGCATGCGGCGGTCGCCGGGGGTGAGCTGCCTGGCGCACCTCGTGTCGACCATGATCAGGCGGGTGCCGCCGAGGTCGCGGGCGTAGCTCCAGCGGTTGCTGCTCGGGTCGGTGTCGGCCTTGTCGGCGAACGCGTCGAGCGCGTCCCCGGCGTCGCCCTCGCCGCTCAGCAGCTTCTGCAGGAGCAAGTCCCCGGCGCGCTCGGCGGGCGAGAGGTTGCCGAGATGCTGGTAGACGTAGTAGGCCCCGAGCCCGGAGACCACCCTGCGGCGCCACCATGGTGTCCTGGCCATCTGCTCGCGCCAGGTCTTCGAGGTGTTCCAGTCGTCGCGCACGTCGTGGTCGTCGAAGATCATCGCGGTCGGCACGGTGGACAGCACCCAGCGGATGTCGGGGTGGGTCCACGCCTGGCGGTAGAGCTCGGCGTATTCCTCGAAGTCGGCGATCTCGCCCTGCGGCTCGGTGTCCCGCCGCGCCTTGATGTAGGCGAGGATCTCGGGCGACGGGCTGTCGGCGTAGACCTGGTCGCCGAGGAACAACAGCAGGTCGGGCCACTCCTCGTCGCCGGCCTGCGCCAGATGGGTGCCGAGCTCGCCCAGCATGTCGTAGCCGTGCGTGATCACGTGCGGGGCGTCGTGCGGCACGCTGGTGCGGCACGAGCCGAACATCAGCTTGCGCACTCCCTCGGCGGGCAGCAACCTGATCCGGCTGGGCGGGTGACTTTCCAGAGGCCATACGGCCTCCCCGTCGAGTGTGACGGAATAGGACCCGATATCCTGGGAGAGTCCAACGAGATCCACGATCGCGTAGTGGTGTCCGTGCACGGTGAAGGTAGGCGACCGGTAAGCCCTGCCGTCCGCTTCGACGGTGACCGTGCAAGGGTCGGCGGTCTCCACCCAGATCGAGGCGCTGTCACGATCGACGTAACGCAGCAACGGCCCCACCACGAGTGCGGGCATTCCACTCCTCAGATCGACGATTCGGCACACATCCGCACGCAAGCCTGCCAGAGTGGCGCCGCTCGTGACACCTCGATCACCGGCTGGGATTTCCGCCAACACCTAGGCGAGATCAAACCCCTCGCCATAGGATGATCGTAACAACATCGCCCAAAAAGGAAGGCAAAGGCGCCTTCCCTATATAAAGGGCGTAAATACCAGGAGGAAACTCTTCGATGAGCATCATGGTGCCGTCAACGACGCCGGCCCTGATCACACCGGGGCGTCAAGCACTCGACTCCGCTCTCCACCAGCTCGACCAGGCCGCCGGGCATCTCGGGCTCGACGACGGGCTCCGTACGATGCTGGCGACGCCCCGCCGCTCCCTGACCGTCTCGGTCCCGGTGCGGCGCGAGGACGGACGTCTCGACGTCGTCCAGGGCTACCGGGTCCAGCACAACGTCTCACGCGGCCCCGCCAAGGGCGGGCTCCGGTTTCATCCCAGCACCGACATCCACGAGGTCACCGCACTCGCGATGTGGATGACGTGGAAGTGCGCACTGGTCGGCATCCCGTACGGCGGCGCCAAAGGCGGCGTGGCCGTGGACCCGTCCGAGCTCACCATCCGCGAGCTGGAGCGGCTGACCCGCCGCTACGTCAACGAGATCCTGCCGCTGATCGGCCCGGAGAAGGACATCCCCGCGCCCGACGTCGGCACCGACGAGCAGACCATGGCGTGGGTCATGGACACCTACAGCGTCAACGCCGGCTACTCCGTGCCCGGCGTGGTCACCGGCAAGCCGATGACGCTGGGCGGCTCGCTCGGGCGCGCGAGCGCGACGTCGCGCGGCGTGCAGATCGCGGCGCTGGCCGCGCTGGGCGGCTCGCCCGACGGCGTGACCGTGGCCGTGCAGGGCTTCGGCAAGGTGGGGGCGCTGGCCGCCCAATACCTGTCCGACGCCGGCTGCAAGGTGGTGGCGGTGTCCGACGTCACGGGCGCCGTCCACGCGAGCGGCGGCCTCGACATCGCCCGGCTGCGCGCCTGGGTCGCCGAGGCCGGCGGCGTGCACGGCTACCGTCACGCCGACGCGCTGGCCCGCGACGACCTGCTCGAACTGGACGTCGACCTGCTGGTTCCGGCTGCGCTTGAGGGCGCGATCACCGAGGCCAACGCGCCCAGGATCCGGGCCAGGCTGATCGTCGAGGGCGCCAACGGGCCCACCACGCCGCAGGCCGACGAGATCCTCGCCGCCGCCGGCACCGTGGTCGTGCCCGACATCCTGGCCAACGCGGGCGGGGTGATCGTGTCGTACCTCGAGTGGGTGCAGAACATGCAGGCCTACTCCTGGAGCTCCAGTGAGGTCGAGCTCAAGCTGCGCGACCTCATGCAGGGCGCCTACTCCGAGGTGAAGGCGCTGGCCGCCGAGCGCGGGCTGACGCTCAGGCAGGCGGCGCACGTCATCGGCGTGGGCCGGGTGGCCGACGCGCACCGGATGCGCGGCCTCTACCCGTAACGTCCGGCGAGTTCGCGAACCACCGGAGGTCAAGGACGACCACCGGCCGGAACGACCGGAGCCCGCCGTCCAGGGCGGGCTCCGGCGCCTTTCCCGGGCTCACTTCCCCAGCTCGGCGTAGTCGAGCCCCGACTCACTTCCTCAGCTCGGCGTAGTCGAGCGCGGCCACCAGGCCCTCCAGATCGCGCATGAGCCGTTCGGTGCGCTCGGCACCGAACGCCACCGCGACGAGCCCGTGGTGCTCGGCCACCGCTCCGTCCACCCGCGCGAGCAGCTCCGCGCCCCGGTCCGAGACGAACACCGCCACCCGCCGCCGGTCGCCCTTCGACGGCCCCCGGTAGACCAGCGCCCGCTCGATCAGCCGGTCGATCGCCTTGGTGAGGGTGGGATGGGGCATGAGCACGGCCGCGGCCAGCTCTCCCATCGAGTCGCCCCGCCCGTCGGCCAGCGCGCGCATGATGCGCCACTGCTCGACGGTGACCTCCTCGCCCGCCAGTGCGGCCGCCAGGCCCCGGTTGACGCTGCGCTCCGCGCGGCTCAGCAGATAGGCGAGCGAGGACCCGAGGCCTGAGGAGGTCATGGGAGGAGGTCCTTTCGTCGGCGAGCTAGAAGGGAGGATACTCGTCGGCGTGGCGGCGACCGTCGATCCTCTCGAAGCGCGGCTCCTCCCGTCGGGCGCGATCAGGATCGGCCTGGTCGTGCCCGTGTCCGGGGTGCTCGGCCTGATGGGCCCCTGCGCGATCAACTGTGCCGTGCTGGCGGCCGAGGAGCTCAACGCCGGGGGCGGCCTGCTGGGCAGGCCGGTCGAGCTGGTCCTCGTCGACGGCGGACGGCCCGCGCGGCAGGTGGCGGCCGAGGTGTCCGAGCTGGTCGGGACGCGCACGGTGCAGGCCGTCGCGGGCGCCCACGCCAGTGACGTGCGGGTCGAGGTGGTGGCCGCGATCGCCGGGCGGGTGCCGTTCGTCTACGGGCCTCCGTACGAAGGCGGGGGGCACGCGCCGGGCGTCTACTTCCTCGGCGAGACCCCCGGCCGGCAGCTCGCGCCGGGCATCAAGTGGCTGGCCGGCACACGCCGGGCACGTCGGTGGTTCCTGCTGGGCAACGACTACATCTGGCCGCGCCTGGTGCACGCGAACGCCCGGCCGCTGCTGCGCGCGCTCGGCGCCACCGTGGTGGGTGAGAGCCTCGTCCCGTACGGCGACGCGGTGTGCCGGCTCGGCCAGGTGGCGGACGCCCGTCCCGACGCCGTCCTGCTGACGCTGATCGGCAGCGACCTGATGGACTTCAACCGCGCGTACGCGGCCGCCGGGCTCGGCGCGGCCCGGCTCTGCGGCGCGCTGGAGGAGCACGGCCTGCTGGGCATCGGCGGTGACGTCACCGGCGGGCTGTACGCGTCGATGGGCTACTTCCGCGACCTGCCGACCGAGGCCGGCCTCGCCTTCGCCCAGCGGTACTCGGCGCGCTTCGGCCCCGACGCCCCCATGCTGAACGCCCACGGCCACGGCTGCTACGAGGCCGTCGCCATGCTGGCCGCGCTGTGCGCGCGGGCGGGTTCGCTGGCCGTGCCCGCGCTCGACGCGGTGGCCGACGGCGCCACGATCACCAGCGCGCGCGGGACGCTCACCCTGCTGGGCCGGCAGGTGCACCACCCCGTTCACCTCGGCAGGGCGGACGGCCTGAGTTTCTTTCTAGAGAAACCTTTTCACTAGAAAGCTTTGGCTCTAAGGTGCGAGACGCCCCCCGATGCACAAGGAGCCGTCCCCATGAGCACGATCGAGCAGTTCGGCTACCGCCAGGAGCTCCAGCGCTCGCTGGGCTTCACCGACCTGATGATCTACGGCCTGATCTTCATGGTGCCGATCGCACCGTTCGGGATCTTCGGCAACGTCTTCTCCGTCTCCCACGGCATGGTGGCGCTGGCGTACGTGATCGGGCTCGTGGCGATGGCGTTCACGGCGCTGTCGTACGCGCAGATGGCCAAGGCGTTCCCGATGGCCGGGTCCGTCTACACGTACGCGGGCCGCGGCATCGCCGCCCCCGTCGGGTTCATGGCCGGCTGGGCCATCCTGCTCGACTACGTGCTCGTGCCGTCGCTGCTCTACCTGGTCGCCAGCGTCGCCATGAACTCGTTCGTGCCCGTGATCCCCGTCTGGGCGTGGCTGGCGGCGTTCGTGGTGCTCAACACCGTCGTCAACTACCTCGGCATCCAGATGACGGCCAGGATCACCCGGATCATGCTGGCGGCCGAGCTGGTCGTGCTGGCGATCTTCCTGGTGGTCGCCGGCGTCGCGCTGGCGCAGGGCAGGGCGCAGGCCGGCGCGCTCACGCCGATCTTCGACTCGTCCGGGTTCACGTTCAGCGTGATGTTCGCCGCCGCGTCGGTGGCCGTGCTGTCGTTCCTCGGCTTCGACGGCATCTCCACGCTGGCCGAGGAGAACCGGGAGGACGCCCGCAGGCTCGGCAGGTCCATGCTGGCCGCACTCGGCCTGGCGGCCGTGCTGTTCGTCACGCAGACCTGGGTCGCAGCGCTGCTCACCCCCGGCCGGGACGCGCTGATCGCGAGCGGCGACCCGGAGGGCAACGCCTTCTACGACACGGCCGCGTACGCCGGCGGGCCGTGGCTGGCGGTGCTCACCGCCGTGGCCACCGCCGTCGCCTGGGGCTTCGCCAACTCGCTGGTCGCGCAGGCCGCCACGTCGCGGTTGCTGTTCGCGATGGCCCGCGACCGGCAGCTGCCCGCCTTCCTGTCGCGGGTGAACGCCAAGCACAAGGTGCCGGTCAACGCGACCCTCGCGGTGGCCGCCGTCTCGCTGGCGCTCGGCGTCTTCATGAGCACCAGGGCGAACGGCGTCGGTGAGCTGGCCTCGCTGGTGAACTTCGGCGCCATGTCCGCGTTCCTGGTGCTGCACGTCTCCGTCGTCGTGCACTACGTGGTCAAGCAGCGCAGCACCAACTGGTGGGCCCACCTCGTCGCCCCGGTCATCGGCTTCGCCGTCCTCGTCGCCGTCGTGTACAACCAGAACGTCGCGGCCCAGTGGGTCGGCGGCGTGTGGCTGGCGATCGGCCTGGCCATTCTGGGCATCACCTACCTGATCGGCCGTAAGCCCACACTTCCCACGGAGGTCTCGTGAACGTCGTCTCCTACCACCCCGCGCCGGAGGACCTGAGCTACACCTTCGGCGGGCGCGCCCCCGTCGGCAAGGTGCGGCCGGGCACGATCGTGGAGCTCTACACCGAAGACTGCTTCGGCGGCCTCGTCCGACGCGTTGACGACCTGCCGTCCCAGGTGTGCGAGTTCCCCTACCTCAACCCCGTGACCGGCCCTTTCCACGTCGAGGGCGCCGAGCCGGGCGACACGCTCGCCCTGCACTTCATCAGCATCACCCCGGCCAGGGACTGGGCGGTCTCCACGACGTTCCCCCACTTCGGCGCGCTGACCGGCACCCACACCACGGCCATGCTCCAGCCGCCGCTGGAGGAACGGGTCTGGCGCTACGACATCGACCTCGCCAAGGGCGTGGCCGTCTACCACGCCCGCACCAGCGACTTCAGCGTGGAGCTGCCGCTCGACCCGATGCACGGCACCGTGGGCGTGGCCCCCGCCGCGAACGAGGCCCGCATGACCATCACCCCCGACGCGCACGGCGGCAACATGGACACCCCCGAGCTGCGCGCCGGCGTCACCGTCTACCTGGGGGTCAACGTCGAGGGCGGGATGTTCTCGATCGGCGACGGCCACGGGCTGCAGGGCCACGGCGAGGTGTGCGGCACCGCGGTCGAGTCGGCCATGAACACGGTCGTCGCGGTCGATCTGATCAAGGGGGTCGCCACGCCGTGGCCCCGGATGGAGGACGACCTGCACCTGATGTCCACCGGGTCGGCCAGGCCGCTGGAGGACGCGTACCGGATCAGCCAGCACGACCTGGTCACCTGGACGTCGGAGCTGACCGGGCTGGACACGCTCGACGCCTACCAGCTCGTCAGCCAGGCCGGGCAGGCGCCGGTCGGCAACGTCTGCGACACCAACTACACGATGGTCGCCAAGCTGGCCAAGACGTACACGGGTGGCGCGGCGGTCTACGACTCCGCTCACGCGCGCCTGCGCACGCTCGCCGCCCAGTACACGACTTAGTAAAGAGGAATGTCGCAGGTCAGAGGTCTGATCATCTTCGCCGTAGGCTGGGCGGGTGCTCAGGTTGGTGTTGTCCCTCGCCCTGATCGACCCGACCGCCGTCACCGAGGTGTCCCAGCGCAACGTGCCCTCCGCCCGTGTCCTGACGCCTGACGGCGACCGCCTCGGCTACGCGCCGGTCGCGCGCCCCTACACGGGGGCGCGGCGCCTCACCGGGGTGCTGCTCGGTCACGATCCCGTCTCCCGGCGGGACGTGTTGTGCGGAGGTACGGTGATCGGCTCGCGCAGCCGCAGCCTCGTGCTGACGGCCGCGCACTGCCTCTACAACCACGGCCGGGTGCTCGAGAACCTGGCCTTCCTGCCCGGCTACGACGGCGGCCGGCCGGGGCTCGGCGTCTGGCCCGCCGTGCGCACGTGGGTGCCTGCGAGGTGGCGCAACCGGCCGTACTCACCGGGGCTGCTGCCGTACGACATCGGGCTGGTGGGAGTGGGGCGCGGCAAGCGCTCGCTGGAGGCCGTGACCGGCCGGGGCCTGCCGACGATGACCACGGCCAAGGGCACCACCCTGGAGGGCCTGGAACTGCTCGGCTACCCGGCGGGCAAGGGTTATCCGGGCACCCGGCTGTACCGGTGCGTGGGTGACGCCTCGGAGGCGATCTTCGAGGGGCCGGGGCTGATGGTCACCCGCAACTGCCACGCCGCCGCCGGCGGCAGCGGCGGGCCCGCGGTGTACGGCGGCTCCGTGGCGGGGGTCGTGTCGTCGTCCAGCCCGCTGAGCGACTCGAAGGGGTACACCGTGCTCGCCCGGCTCGGTGACAAGCCGTTCAAGCGCATGTTCGCCAGGGCCGACAGGACGATGCGCCTCAGGCAGCGCGACTGACCCCGCCGGACGCGGCTCTCGCGGCCGGCTCGGGGTCAGGTGGCGTGCTCGGCGATCTGCTCGCACAGCGCGTGGGTGGCCAGGGCGTCGCCGGCGTCGATCGCCCGGCCCTCGCGTACGGCGGCGAGGAACTCCAGGCAGATCTGCTCGATGCCGCGCTGCCTGGCCACCGGCACCCAGTCGGGCCGCCGGACGAGGCTCTCGCCGCCCTTGTACTCGATGACGTCGCCGAGGTTGACCACGCGCCGCTTGGCGCCGTCGCCCATGGCCTCGCAGGACTCCTCGGAGGCACCGCCGACCCGGTTCATGACGCCGATGGCGGTGAAGCCGTCGCCGGACAACTCCAGCACGATGTGCTCGATCAGGCGGTCGCTGACGCGGGTCCTGATCGTGGTGTCGGTGACCGGGCCGGGGGCGAGAAATCTGAGAGTGTCCGCCACGTGGATGAAGTCATCAAATATCACTCGCCGGGGCGTGTCGGGGTGGTTAGCGCGATTCTTCTCCATGAGCAGGAGATGACGCGGATGGGCGGCAAGTCCGACATATCCGGGCGCGTACCGGCGGTTGAACCCCACCATCAGAGACCGGCCCTCGGCCCTCGCCAGCCGCACGAGCCGCTCGGACTCGGCGAGGGTGTAGGCGATCGGCTTGTCGACGTAGACGTGCACGCCCGCCCTGAGCAGCGGCTCGACGATCTCGGGGTGGGCGTCGGTGGCGGCGTGCACGAACGCCGCCTCAACGCCGGCTTTGATCACTTCGTCCACGCTCGACGACCGGGCGGCGATCCGGTAGGTGTCGCCGAGCCGGTCCAGCCGGGCCGTGTTGCGTGTGCAGAGGTGCAGGTCGAGGGCGGGCTGCGCGGCGAGCACGGGAAGGTAGGCCTTCTCCGCGATATCGCCCAGGCCGATCAGAGCTGTCTTCACGCGTCGAGCGTAGCCTTGAGCGCGTCCTCGATCGGGGTGGGCGCCACGCCGAACATACGCTCGAACGCCGACGAGTCGAGCACGTAGGGCGCGACGAACTGGTAGCGCGTGTGCCGCAACTCGCCGAGGAAGGGCGAGAACAGCCCCACCGCCCGCAGCAGCGGCCAGGGCAGCTGCCACATCCGGGGGGCGGGCCGCCCCAGCAGCGCGGCCATCTTCTCCCCCAGCTGGCGGAAGGTCAGCGGCGCGCCGGTGGGCACGTGCCACGGCCTGCCCCAGGCCCGCTCGTCGCCGCCCGCCGTGATCAGCGCGTCGGCCACGTCCGGCAGGTACGTCCAGCTGTGCGGGATGTCGGCCGGCCAGACGAGCGGGACGGCCTTGCCCGCCCTGAGCGGCCCGATGAACCGTTCGCCCAGGTAGGACTGGTCGGTCGCGCCCGGCCCGAAGTAGTCGGAGCCGCGCACCTCGGTCACCCTGATCCGGCCGGCCCGGTGCGCGGCCAGCGCGTCGGTCCACATCTTCGCGCGTACCTGCATCTTGGGGGTGGTGGACGCGAGCGGCAGGTCCTCCGTCATCGGCACGGAGACCGGCCCGTACGGGTAGAGGTTGCCGAGGATCACCAGCACGGCGCCGCTCGACTCGGCGGCGGCCAGGAACGAGGCGGCCATCGGCGGCCAGTCGGTGAGCCAGCGGTGGTACTGCGGGTTGACGCAGTTGTAGAGGACGTCGGCGCCCTTGGTGACCTCGGTGAGCCTGGCCTGGTCGGCGACGTCGGCGGCCACCTTGACCGCCCCGTCGGGGCCGCGGCCCGAGCGGGTCACGACGACGACCTCGTGCCCCTGCGCGAGGAGCTTGGCGGCGAGATGTGAGCCGACCTGGCCGGAGCCCACGACGACGTGCTTGCCCATGTTCAGACCTGCTTCCAGATGATGCGGAGAACCGCGTTGACGACGAAGAGCGCCGCAAAGGCGGCCGTTCGTTACGAGAGCAATGCTCTCTTAAAAGAGCATTGCTCGTCAAGAGCAGTGCTCTCGTTTTTTGGCACTGCTCTGATAACGTGCTGGGCATGACTGCCAGCCGTACCGCAAGAGAACGTGTCAGGGCCGAGCTCACCAAGGAGATCACCGACATCGCGCGGCGCCAGCTCGCCACGGAGGGAGCGGGCGGCCTGTCGCTGCGGGCCGTCGCGCGGGAGATGGGCATGGTCTCCTCGGCCATCTACCGCTACTTCCCGAGCCGCGACGACCTGCTCACCGCGTTGATCGTCGACGGCTACAACGCGCTGGGCGAGGCGGTGGAGCAGGCCGAGTCCGCCCGCCCCCGCGACGACTTCCCCGGACGGTGGCTGGCCGCCTGCCACGCGGTGCGCGAGTGGGCCGTCGCACACCCGCACGAGTACGCCCTGATCTACGGCTCCCCCGTGCCCGGCTACCAGGCGCCGCAGGACACGATCGCGGCCAGGGTGCGCGACGTCGCCGCGTACGGCCGGATCGTCTCCGACGCCTGGGAGGCCGGCGCGATCACCCCGCCCGCGGACCACGGCCCCGAAGAGCTCGAACGCGACGCCGGCTCCTTCCATGAGCTCATGCCGGGCGTGCCCGACGCGGTGATCTGGCGGGCCGTCTCGGCGTGGACCGCACTGTACGGGTGGGTCAACTTCGAGGTGTTCGGCCAGTTCGACAACGTGATCGACCACCGCAGAACGGCTTTCGAGCACGCGATGCGCCTCGCGGCGGCCACGATAGGACTTGCTCAGTGACACTTACTAAGTTTTACTGAATACATGGCACGGAAGACGTCCGAGCTCGGCCGCTTCACCGACGTGGCGCTGCTGGTGCTCATCAGCCTGGCCGAAGGGCAGAAACACGGCTACCGGATGATCCATGACATCGAGGAGTTCTCGGGCACCGCGCTGGAGCCCGGCACGCTCTACGGCGCGCTGATGCGGCTGGAGGAACGCGGGTGGATCGAAGCGGTCGAGACGGCCGAGCGGCGCAAGCCGTACCGGATCACGGAGAGCGGGCGCGAGGCGCTGCGGGAGCAGCTCGCCACGCTGCGGCGCATCGAGCAGGCAGGCGCACGGCGCGCCGCGATCGTCTGGGGGACGGCATGATCCTGCGCCTCATCGCCGAGTCGGTGCTGAGCCTCTACCCGAGCGCGTGGCGGCAGCGCTACGGCGAGGAGGTCGCCGACCTGGTCGCCTCCCGCCCGGTGCGCGTACGCACGGTGCTCGACCTGATCGGGGGCGCCGCCGACGCGTGGCTCCACCACCGGCGCATCCCGGGGCGGCGGCCGTTCCACGTTCCCGCGACCGCGGTCCTGTGCGCCATGGGAATCACGCTGGCGTTGCTGTGGAATCCGGGTGTGCGTGACCTTCGGAACCTGCACCGCGTGTGGGCCGAGGCCGCCGGGGCCGCCGAGACCGCCGGAGCCACGGGAACGCTCACGCACACGCTGCAGGGGATGGCGACGTCGTTGTTCGTCACGGCGGGCCTCATGGCGACGCTGGTGGTGGTGATGATCGCGCTCGCCGCCTCCAGCGCCATGGGGAGCCTCGGGCAGGGGCTCGTGACGCGGGTGACGGCTCGTCGCGTGGTGTGGACGGCGGCGTTCGTCGCCGTTCCCATCGCGCTGCTGGGCTACGTCAGCTTCGCGCAGGCCTTCGCCGGTGCCGTTTTCCCCGTCGGGCCACTGGGTGACGCGATGGCGGGCGGCTTCTTCGTCCCGAGCATCCTGGCGCTGTCGTTGCCCGTGTTCATGGCGGCGGCGGAGGTTCCTTCGCTGGCGTCCGAGGTGCGGACCGGCGCCCGGGTGCTCGCGGTGGCGGCCATCGTCACCGCGCTGGCCTGGTTGCCCGTCGCGACCCTGATGCTGCTCGGCATGGCGCAGGCGTCGTGGCCGTTCGTGACGGCGGTCACCGCGAGCGCGCTGGTCAGCGTCTGCATGGCCGCCCTGGCCGCGCGGCTCGCGCTGCGGCAGGGCCGCACCGCGAGGGTCCGGCTCACCGCCGCTTGAGCAGCGGCACCAGCACCTCGTCCACGATCTCGACCACGAGGCTGTCCGGGATGGGCGTGCCCTGGAAGAGGAAATGGTGCCGCAGCAGCGCCTGCCCGGCGTCGAGCCGTCGAGGGGTGACGTCGCGGGGATCGACCTCGCCTCTCTCGACGGCCCGGCGGACGATCTCCTCCATCATCTTCCTCGCGACGCCCTGCGTGCCCCTGCGCATGGCGCTCAGCGGCGACTCGTTGCGCAGCGCCTCGCCGAGCAGGCCGCGCAGCGCCTCGCCGGCCGGGCCCGACAACGCCTGCGCGGTCCGGCTCAGCATCGCCACCAGGTCGTCGCGGAAGTTGCCGGTGTCGGGCGAGGACTCCGGGGTGGGCAGCGCACTGTAGACCGCCTCCATCACCAGCTCGATGCGGGAGGGCCAGCGCCGGTAGAGCGAGGCCTTGCTGGCCCTCGCCCGCTCGGCGACCCGTTCCATGGTCAGCCCGGCGTAGCCGACCTCGGCCAGCTCGTCGAGCGTCGCCTGGAAGATGGCCGCGTTGAGCGCCTCGCCCCGGCGTCGCGGCAGCTTGCGGTGGTCGGTGACCATGACATGCATCCTAGGTAGCGCGGGCGACCGTGCCCGCCCCGCCGTCGACGGTGACGATCTCGCCGTCCTGGAGCACCGACGTACCCGTGCCCGTGCCCATGACGGCCGGGATGCCGTATTCCCTGGCCACGATCGCCGCGTGCGAGCCCGCGCCACCCGTGTCGACGACCACGGCCGCCGCCTGCTGGAAGAGCGGCGTCCACGAGGGGTTCGTGTACGGGCAGACGAGCACGTCGCCGCCGTTCAGCCTGCCGAAGTCGGCCGGCTCCCTGATCAGCCTCACCGGCCCGGTCGCGACGCCCCCGCTCGCGGGCGACCCGGTGAGCAGCGCGTCGCCCGTGGCCTGGGGCGGGAAGACCTCGGCCGGGTCGATCAGCCGCACACCGGTCAGCTCCTCCCGCTTGGCCGCCCGCGCCCTGACCTTCTCGCGCAGCCGCTCCCTGTCGTCCGCGGACAGCGCCGTCACGTCCGCGATCGTTTCCAGCTCCTCCAGCCGCAGGTGGAAGACGTCCTCCGCGCGGTCGAGCACCCACACGTCGACGAGGCGGCGGCCGATCTCCAGCAGCGACCTGCGCAGGACGGGCTGCGGCAGCGTGAAGGAGAAGTGGCTGTCCTCGCGGAAGGCGACGCCCGCACGAGCCGCCGCCACCCGGCGCCGCATCCGGGCGCGGCGGCGCTCGGAGCGCAGGCGCGGGTGACGGAGCAGGCGGTCGAGCGCGTCCTCGCCCTCCTTCTTCTCGGGTGGGGCGCCGGCCAGCGACCTGACCAGGCCGAGTACGGCCTCAGGAGCGTCCGCCCAGGTCGGCGGGGTGACGAGGATGGGGCTCGACGTCTCCCGGTGACCGTACTCGGCGAGGAACGTCCGCAGCCCGGCCTCGAACTCGGGCGGCAGCGGGTCCGCGTCGAGCGCGCCGGTGCGCCTGGCCACCTGTGCGAGCCGCTCCAGCGCCTCGTTGGCGTCGGTCGTACGGGTACGCGCCCCGTGCAGCAGGTCGCCGAACAGCTCGCGGCGGCCCAGCAGCCGGACCGCCACCAGCAGCCGCACCAGCGCGAGCCCCGAGCCCGGCAGGTAGTCCATGCGCAGCCCGGCCACCGGCTGCACGACGTCGAGCACCTCCCTCGGCACGCGGACCAGCCGCTCCCACGACATCGACCCGAGATCGCGCGCGGCCAGTTCCTTGGCCTCGCGGAGGAAGTCGCGGTAGCGCGGGTCCTCGGTCCAGCGGGCGGGGTCGTACCGTCGGGCCCTGGCCAGGAGCCGGAACGGGGTGAGCAACATCCTCGGCATCGGACGCGGCTTCGGCGGCACGAGCTGGTAGACCACCCCCTCCTCCTCACGCAGGAACCCCTCGAACGCACCGCGGATCCCGAACGACGAGGTGACCTTGGCCATGAGCCCGGCAGGGCCGTACGGCAGCCAGGTCGTCACGTCGATCGGGTACGGCCGCTCAGGGAGGTATTCGAGCAGGACGGTCATCAGCCGGCGCTGGACCGGGTTGAGCTTCCCGACCGGTGGCGGCGGCAGCGCGGTCATCGGCCGCGCCTGCAGCAGGTGCACCCGGCCGCCCGCGTAGGCCCACTCGATGTCCTGGGGACGCCCGAAGTGCGCTTCGACGCCCCTGCCGAGCCGGGCCAGCTCCTCGACCACCGCATCGGGCAGCCGCTCGGCGGTGCCCGCCGCTCCGGTCTCGCGGCTGACGCCGCCGCCCGAGGCGCCCTTGATGACCACCTCGCGGCGGCCCGGCGTGAAGTCGACGTGCCCGGAGGCGCCCACCACATAGTGGTCGGGCGTGACGAGACCGGAGACGACGGCCTCCCCCAGGCCGCTGCTGGCGTCGATGACGAGTTGCGCGCGGTCGCCGGTGACAGGGTTCGCGGTGAACATGACCCCGGCCATCTCGGCCTCCACCATGCTCTGCACGACCACCGCGATCCGCACCCCTGTGCCGTCGATGGACAACCTCGCGCGGTACGCCTTCGCGCGGTCGGTCCACAACGAACCCCAGCAGCGGCGCACGGCGTCGAGCAGCGCCTGCTCGCCGACCACGTTGAGGTAGGTGTCCTGCTGGCCGGCGAACGCGGCCCCCGGCAGGTCCTCGGCGGTGGCGCTCGAACGTACGGCGACGGGCCCGCCGCCCAGCCCGGCGTAGGCGCCGGCGATCGCCTCCGCCAGGTCGGCGGGCAGCTCGGCGCGCTCGAAGTGCTCGCGCGTGTCGTGGCCCCGCGCCACCAGCTCGTACGCGCGGGTGGTGACGACGAAGCCACCCGGCACGGGCAGGCCCGTCCTGACCAGCTCCCCCAGGTTCGCGCCCTTGCCACCGGCCACGGCCAGGTCGTCATGGCCGAAGGCGTCCAGGGGTGCGACGAGTCTCCCGGTCTCGTCCCGGCTTTCTCGGCTTCTCTCGGCTTTCACGTCATCTCCTCGTCATCACGACTTCTCCGGACTCGCGACCACGACCCGCTTCCGGCGTACGGCCGCGGCGCGGTCACACCTCTCGCCTTTCGCGCCGGTCGTCAGCGTTCACGGCCGGTTCCCGGCTTCCACCGCCTCGTCCTCGGCGTGGGCGGTGGTGCGCAGGGGCCGCGCCGGCAGCAAGATCGCCAGCACGAACGCCACCACCAGCAGCGGCGCCATGGCCGCGAACACCGGCGGCACGGCGGCGGCGAAGGCCTCGCGCACACCGGCGGGCAGGGCCGTGGGATCGGTGGCGGTGATGCCGGACCTCATGGTGATCAGGGCACCCACCAGCGCGACCCCGGCCGAGGCACCGATCTGGCGCAGGAACGTCACCGACGAGGTGGCGGTGCCGAGGTCGGCGTACTCCACGGCGTTCTGCGCGGCCAGCACCATGGTCTGCATGACGAGCCCGACGCCCAGCCCGGTCAGCAGCATGGCCAGGGCGAGCCCGAGCGCCGAAGCGCCGGCCAGGCCCATCAGCCCGAGCCCGGTCGCCGCCACGGCCGTGCCGGCGACGGGGTAGGCCTTGTACTTGCCGGTGCGCGTGATCAGCCGGCCGGACACGACGGTCGTGACCAGCACGCCGCCCATGAGCGCGGTCACCAGCAGCCCCGCCTGCGTCGCGCTGGTGCCCGTGGCGATCTGCAGGTAGGCCGGCATGTACGTGATCGTCCCGAACAGCGCGAACCCGATGAGCAGGCTGATCGCCACGGGGATCGCGAAGGCCCGGTCGCGGAAGAGCCGCAGCGGCAGGATCGGGTCCTTGGCGTACCGGGTGCTGATCAGCCAGGCCACCAGCCCGGCAGCGGCCACGACCAGGTGAACGGGGTCGCGGGTCTGCCCCACCATGACCACGCCGACCACGGCGACGGCCAGGGTGAGCGCGCCCGCCACGTCGAGCGGCGCCCGCGTACGGGGCTTCGGCAGCCGCAACGTGACGCTCAGCACGATCAGTGCGATCAGGCCGAGCGGCGGGTAGATGGCGAAGATCCACCGCCAGCTCAGCCGGTCGATGAACAGCCCGCCGACCAGCGGCCCGCCCACGGCGGCCACGACGTAGGCGGCCCCGATGAAGCCGAGGTAGCGGCCCCTTTCGCGAGGGCTGACGATCTCGCCGATGATGGCCTGGGCGCCGATCATGAGGCCGCCGCCGCCCAGCCCCTGCACGGCGCGGAAGGCGATGAACTGCGGCATCGAGGTGGCCAGCGCGCACAGCACGGCTCCGGCCATGAACACCACGATGGCCACCTGCATGGTGGGCTTGCGGCCGTACCTGTCGCCGAGCTTGCCGTAGACGGGCATGACCACGGTGGCGGCGACGAGGTAGGCGGTGACAACGGCCGGCATCTGGTCGAGCCCGCCCAGGCTGCCCGCCACGGCCGGGAGCGCGGGCGCCATGATCGTCTGGTCGAGCGCGCCCAGCAGCATCGTCAGAATGAGGCCCGACAACACGAAGCCCATGACATCGCCCCCTAGAGAACGTATCGTTCTCTAACCACCATAGACCTCACCCATTGAGAACGCAACGTTTTCTAAACAGCCGGCTCCGGGCCATCACGCTGTGCAGGCCGCCGGGCTTCCCTGGACGCACGCCAGGACCGGGCCCGCGGCACGGCCCACCGCAGGCCACCGCATGTCCGGAACGCATCACGCCACCCTTGCGAGAGGACGACCGCCGCCGCCGGCGACCTCGCGGACGACCTCACGGCCACGTGCCTAAGTGGCGGCCAGGACGGCGTCGCCGTTCTCCTCGGCCCACCGGGTGAGCATGGCGATCGGCTCGATCAGGGTCGTGCCGAGTTCGGTGAGGTCGTACTCGACCCGTGGCGGCACCTCGGCATGGGCCTCCCTGCTGACCAGCCCGTACCGCTGGAGCCGCCGAAGGGTCTGGGTGAGCATCTTCTTGGAGATCCCGCCGATCAGATCGACCAGTTCGCCGTGCCGGCGTGGTCCGCGGCTGAGCGCGTACAACACCACGACCGACCACTTGTCCGCGATCACCTCGACCGCCAGCCGGGCGGGGCAGTCAGCGAGAAAAACGTCGCCATAGCCGGGAAAGTCACCCATGGTTCCCAGGGTACCCAGCGGTTCCCCTCGGCTTCCTACATTGGGATCATGACTGAGCAGAAGCTGCCGGCGTGCGCGCACAGATTGTTCGAAACCGACCGCTACGCCACTTTCGTCACCGTCAACCCCGACGGCTCGCCCCAGGTCAGCCTCATGTGGGTGTCACAGGATGGGGACGACCTGGTGTTCGGCGTCGAAGCCCACCGGGTCAAGGTCCGCAACCTGCGGTCGAATCCGCGGGTCACGGTGCTCGTCGAGGACGACAGGAACTCTCCGGAGGGGCTGCGACAGCACCTCGTCGTACGCGGCACCGTGACCTTCGAAGGCCCCGGCATTCCTGACAGGTTCGCCACCTTCATGGACCGGCAGGCACAGCGCTACCTCGGCACCGGCTATCCCTTCGCCAACCGAACCTCGCCGACCGCACTGATCGGCCGCATCAAGGTGGAGCGGGTGTCGGGCATCGGCCCCTGGGCCGCCTGACGGGCGGCCGGGCCGCGAGCTCTCGGGGCCGGGCCGGCGCGATGCGGCGGATCGGCCGGCCGGCGTCCTCACCGTCGCGTCATGACGCCCAGGCTCGTGCCGTGCGTACGATCTCCTCCAGGTGCCCGCTGTGCGCGCCGTGCCAGTAGACCTGGCCGCACTCCCCGCACCGGCCGTACGCGTCGTAGCTGCGCCGCGTGCCGGCCGCCAGCAGCGGCTCGACCTCGACCTTGTCGACCTGCTCCAGCTCGCCGTTGCACGCCGTGCAGCGGGTCCACGGGCGCAGCGGCGGCGCGAAGCGCTCCAGCAGGTCACGGAGCTGGTCGGCGGGGCGCGAGCCGCGGACATACGCGCCCAGCCACAACGCGCGGCGGCGCAGCAGGCCGCGGTCCTGCGTCAGCAGCACCCGGCGTTCCTCGTTCGCCTGCACCACCAGCTCCGGGTCGTCCATGTCGTTGTGGTAGGCGGTGTCGACGCCGAGCAGCCGCAACCGCCGCGCCAGCGTCCCCAGGTGCACGTCCAGCAGGAACCGCGGCTCCTCGGGCAACTGCTGCGGGCGCGGCACCGGGTGCACCTCCACCACGTCGCCCGGCGCGGGCTGGTAGGACGGCGGCACGCCGCGATCGCCGGCCAGGATCATCGGGCCGACCTCCGTCAGCGGGATGCCGATCGACTCGACGTGGTGCCCCAGCGTGGAGGTGCCGTCGGGAGCCACCTCCTGCCACTCCCGTCGCCGGCTCACCGACAGGAACAACCTCAGCTCGGAGGCGATGCGCAGGCGTGCAGTCACAATCCCCATTGTGGAGGACCGGACCGCGGGAGTTCATGCCGATATCTCCCGGCGGGGGGCTCACCGCAGCGGCGGATCCGCGTTCTTCGCCCGCTCCAGCGCCAGATCGGCCCACCACTCACCGAGCTCCGGGGACACGACGCCGCGCTCGGGGTCCTTCTCCCCGCCGGTGCCGCGCCTGCACCGGCCGCCCGACGTGCCCGGCCGCGCGATCCACAGGTACGCGTCGGCCAGCTCCTCACCCGTCTCCGTGGTGGGCCGCGGGCCGACGCCCCTGCCCGGAGGGTTGCACCACACCTGCGGGTCGTCGTACTTCTTCGCCGGCTTCCACGCGCCCTGGCCGTTCCTGGCCGTATCGACCACGAAGTGCGGCATCCTCGACCGGTCCACCGGCGCGTCCAGCGGGCAGTCGTCGCGGCCCGTGCCGAGCTGGACGCTGACGCAGGCCGACAGCGCCTTGCCGTACTCGACGCTCTCGTCCGTACGCTGGAATCCGGCGGTGTTGACGAAGAACCCGTCCGCCTCCTCGATCCCCGCCCCGATCAGCCGCCGCGCCATGACGTCGGTGCCCGGCCAGAAGTCCTGGCTGCCGTCGAGGTAGACCGCCGTGCGGGGGTTGGACTTGAGGCTGCGTACGGCCTGCCTGAGGTCCCGGTAACGCTGATCCGGGGAGCCGTCCTTGTCGCACTTCTCCGTCCCCGGCAGCTTGACCAGGCTCGACGGCTCCAGGATGACCACCGCCCGGGCCTGGCCGATCTGGCGGGCGACGCCCTTGACCCACTCCTGGTACGCGGCCAGGGCCGCCGGCTCGACCGGCCGGCAGTCGCCGCCCGGCAGGCGGTCGACCAGGAACACCGGTACGCCTCCCCGCTCGCCCGCCGCCCTGATCGTTTCGTTGATCCTCGACCTGACCTCGGGCCGGTCGAGGCGGATGGCATGGGGGACCGCGGCCAGCCTGCTCATCAGCTCCGCGTCACCGGGGCGCTCCTTCGCCCACAGCGCCGCCTGCCTGCTCGCGCCCGGCTCGGGAGGAGAGTAGAACGAGACCTCGGACCGGGCCCTGAGCGGGTTCTCCCGGGCCTGTCGCGTCGCGCCGGCGTCGTTGCGTGCGGGGGTGGAGCCGGTGCCCGCGCTGCCCTGATCACGCCACATGAGCGCCGCCGACACCCCGGCCACCGCCACGATCACAGCCGACGCGGCCGCCACCACCTTGCGCTGCCTGCCCGCCGCCGGCCTGTGCCGGGGCTCACCGCCTTCTCCGCCCGCGGGAACGTCCGGCGGTTCGTGGTCTCCCGGATGGTGCGGCCCTCCGGCGCCGTCACCGGCGCGGCCGCCGGGGCCGGTCGTCCCCGGGCTGACACCCGGGCCGGTCGTCCCTGTGGTGGCACCCGGGCCGGTGGTCCCCGTGGTGGCACCCGGGCCGGTCGTCCCCGTGGTGGCACCCGGGCCGGTTCCCGAAGTGGCACCCGAGCCTGTCGTTCCCGCGGTGACGCCCTGAGCGGTCGGCCGCCCGCCTCCTGCGCCTCCCGGCAGCGCCGTACCGCCCGCGGAGGCGCCGCTGCCCGGCATGTCCGAGGCGCTGAGGCGGTCCATCAGGTCCTGGGCCGTGGGACGCAGCGCCGGATTCTTCGTCAGCGACGCCACCACCAGCTCCCGCAGCGGCCCCGTGAGCCCGCGCAGGTCAGGGGTCTCGTTGACGATGCGCAGCAGGACCGTCGGCACCGAACCCGACCCGAACGGCGACACGCCCCCGGCGGCGAAGGCGACCGTACAGCCCCACGAGAAGATGTCCGACGCCGGCCCGATGGTGGCGCCCGACACCTGCTCGGGCGACATGTACGACGGCGTCCCCACGATCGCGCTGCTCACCTCCGCGTCCGCGAGCTGCGCGATGCCGAAGTCGATGACCTTCGGCCCCACCTGCGACAGCAGGACATTGGACGGCTTGAGATCGCGATGCACCACCCCGGCCCCGTGGATGGCGCGCAGGGCCATGGCCATCGAGGCAGCCAGCCCGTCGAGCGCCGAGCCCTTGAGCGGCCCCGAGGACTGCACGACGTCACCGAGGCTCGGCCCCTCGACATATTCGGTGACCAGGTAGGCCACGTCGCCCTCGACGTCGGCGTCGAGGACGGGAGCGGTGCAGAACCGGGCGACCCGCTTGGCGGCCGACACCTCGCGGGCGAAACGACGCCGGAAGCCGGGGTCGGCGTCCATCCTGGCGTGGATCAGCTTGACGGCCACCTGCGTGCCGTCAGGGGCGCGGCCCAGGTAGACGACGCCCATGCCGCCCTCGCCCAGCCGGCCCAGGAGGGTGTACGGGCCCACCTGCCTGGGGTCTCCGTCTCTCAGCGCCTCCATGGTCATAGACGGTCAGGTTAACCCCCGGCCGCCGGGACCTCCATGCGCCACTGGTTCCATTCGTCGAACAGCTCGAACCCCATGGCCTCGTTGATGGCGAGCATGTGACGGTTGCTGGTGGCGTTCCAGGTGATCACACGCTCGATGTGCGGCTCGCGTTCGCGCAACCACAGCAGGTTGCCCACCTTGAGCAGCAGGCCCAGAAGGTGGCCGCGGTGCGCGCCGAGCACCGTCGTGTCGGCCTGGCCCGCCCAGCCGTCGGAGCGGTCGGCGTTGACGTAGATGCGCGTGTAGCCCGCGGGGGCGCCGTCGCGGTCGCGGCGGGCGATCGAGGTGTAGCAGGTCTGGCCCCCGGGGGTGATGCCCTCCTCCCGGTGGCGTACGCGCTCGGGGCTGAAGATTGAGTCCTCGACGCCGCTGTCGCGCGGGGCGTCGTTCATGCCGCCCATCAGCGTGGCGAGATCGGGCACCAGCTCGGGACCCGCCGGCCCCACGAACCGTTCGACGTGGTAACCGTCGACCTCGGGCATCATGCGTTCGAGCGCCGCCCGGTCCGCCCTGCGCAGGTCGAGCACGCGGCGGGCCTCGACGAGCGCCACCTCCATGCCGCGGGCCCGCGCGAAACGGGCGCCGGCCCCGGTCGTGGGCGTCTCCGCGAGCAGCAGGCGCCTGCCGTGGTGGCGCAGGCGGCCGAGCGCGTGCGCGAACAACTCCGCCCCGAGCCCGCGACGCTGGCGTTCCGGATGTACGGCGAACGGGGCGAGCACCCCGATGTGAGCGTTGTCGAGCAGCGGGAGCGACAGGCCATAGCCGCCCACCACCTTGCCGTCCTCGACGGCCACCCAGACCTCGCCCCGCCGGCCGGGGCCGGGCCTGCAGAAATCCCTGCGGAAACGGGCGAGCCGCGGCTGGGGACCGCGGTCGTCTGCCGCGGCGGCGGCCACATAGGCGTCGTACAGGCCCGCGACCAGGTCGTCCGACCGGCCGTCAAGGCCGATCGGCCGGCCGTCGAGGCCGCCCCGCTGACCGTCAAGGCCGTCGAGGCCGCCCCGCTGACCGTCAAGGCCGTCCGGCTGGCCGTCGAGGGCGATCGGCTGGATCCGCATGAGGTCAGCAAAGCGCACCCGCGGCGGCCGGGCGACAGGTTTTTCCGCCGCCTACTGGCGGTAGTTCTCCACCTCGCGGGCCGGCCTGGCCGCGGCGCCGTCGGGGTCCTCACCCGCGTTACGCCTGGCCCGGCGCTGCCTGAGCAGGTCCCAGCACTGGTCGAGGGCCGTCTCCAGCTCCTTGACGCGCGCGTGTTCCTCGTCGGTGGTCACCTCGCCCGCGGCCAGCTTGTCGCGCAGCGTGTGCTCCTCGCTGACCAGAGCGCTGATCCTGGTGAGAATCTCGTCGTCCCGCATGCTCCAGACTCTAATCACCGCGTGATAGAAGACGCCCTATGTCTGGTATTGCGCTGGTAAGGAAGCCCGGCCCCCGCATCGCCGAAGGAATCGTCACCCACATCGAACGCGAACCCGTGGACCACCGGCGAGCCCTCGCCCAGCATGACGCGTACGTCGAGGCCCTGGCGGACGCCGGATGGCGGCCCGTCCACGTGCCGCCCGCCGACGACCTGCCCGACGCGCCGTTCGTGGAGGACGCCGTGGTGGTGTCGGGGCGGCTGGCGGTGCTGACCAGGCCGGGTGCGCCGGAGCGGCGGCCGGAGGTGGAGTCGGTGGCGGCGGCCGTACACGACCTCGGGCTGACGGCGGTCAGGATCGCCGAGCCGGGCACGCTCGACGGCGGCGACGTGCTGCAGACCGGCGACACCCTGTACGCCGGCAGGTCCGCGCGCACCAACGACCAGGGAATCGCCCAGCTGGCGGCCCTCCTTCCCGAACGCGAGGTCGTGCCCGTGACCATGCGGGGCGTGCTGCACCTCAAATCCGGGGTGACCGCGCTGCCCGACGGGACGCTCATCGGCGATCCCCGCCACGTGGACCTGCCCGGGCTGCTCGTGCCGCAGGAGGAGCCGGGCGCGCACGTGGTGCCGCTCGGGGGCGACCGCGTCCTGCTGGCCGCGTCGGCGCCGCGTACCGCCGCCATGCTCGAACAGCGCGGACTCGCCGTGACGACCGTCGACATCTCCGAGTACGAGAAACTCGAAGGCTGCGTGACCTGCCTCAGCGTCCTCATCCCCGACTGAGCGCCGCCCCGGCACTTGGCTCAGCCTCGACCCGCTTCTCAAGATCTGAGACCCGGGACGGCGCAT
Source organism: Nonomuraea mesophila (assembly GCF_004352805.1). NCBI lineage: Bacteria > Bacillati > Actinomycetota > Actinomycetes > Streptosporangiales > Streptosporangiaceae > Nonomuraea > Nonomuraea mesophila. The sequence continues at coordinate 18,210 of NZ_SMLD01000011.1, read as the reverse complement.
GGCGAGACGTCTGGTAGCGTTCCTGTCATGCTGCGCGGCCTCCTGCTTAGCTGCCGCGGCGGGGGCCTCTAAGGCCGGCTCCCTCGCCGCGGAGCCTGTCGTGCGCGTCGGCCGCTTCCTTCCGTCCGACCCAGGAGCAGCAGTCATGACCGCTCAGCACCCCAGTTCCATGCCGATCCATCGTTACCAACCGTTCGAGCCTGTTCGCCTGCGCGACCGCACCTGGCCCGACCAGGTCATCACCAAAGCGCCCCGCTGGTGCGCGGTGGACCTGCGCGACGGCAACCAGGCCCTGATCGACCCGATGGACCCGCACCGCAAGCTCAAGATGTTCGAGCTGCTGGTACGCATGGGCTACAAGGAGATCGAGGTGGGCTTCCCGGCCGCCTCGCAGACCGACTTCGACTTCATCCGGCAGATCATCGAAGAGGGCCACGTCCCCGACGACGTGGTCATCCAGGTGCTGACCCAGGCCAGGTCCGAGCTGATCGAGCGTACCTTCGAGGCGATCGAGGGCGCCAGGCAGGCCATCGTCCACCTGTACAACTCGACCTCCACCCTCCAGCGGCGCGTGGTCTTCGGCCAGGACAAAGACGGCATCACCGCGATCGCGGTCGAGGGCGCCAAACTGGTGAAGAAGCTCGCCGACGCCACCGACGTCGACGTGCACTTCCAATACTCTCCGGAGTCGTTCACCGGCACCGAGCTCGAATACGCCGTCGAGGTGTGCGACGCCGTCACCGAAGTGTGGCAGCCCACCCCCGACCGCAAGGTCATCGTGAACCTGCCGGCCACCGTCGAGATGGCCACGCCCAACATCTACGCCGACCAGATCGAGTGGATGCACCGCAACCTCAAGCGCCGCGATTCGATCATCCTGTCGCTCCACCCGCACAACGACCGCGGCAGCGCCGTGGCCGCCGCCGAACTGGGCTACATGGCGGGCGCCGACCGCATCGAGGGCTGCCTGTTCGGCAACGGCGAACGCACCGGCAACGTCTGCCTGGTCACCCTGGGCATGAACCTGTTCTCCCAGGGCGTCGACCCCGAGATCGACTTCAGCGACATCGACGAGGTCCGCCGCGTCACCGAATACTGCAACCAGCTGCCCGTCCACCCCCGCCACCCATGGGGCGGCGAACTCGTCTACACCGCCTTCTCCGGCTCCCACCAGGACGCCATCAAGAAAGGCTTCGAACACCTCGAGAAGGACGCCGTGGCGGCGGGCGTACCGGTCGACGACCACACGTGGGCCGTCCCCTACCTGCCGATCGACCCGAAGGACATCGGCCGCACCTACGAGGCCGTCATCCGGGTCAACAGCCAGTCGGGCAAGGGCGGGGTCGCCTACATCATGAAGGCGGACCACCAGCTCGACCTGCCGCGCCGGCTGCAGATCGAGTTCTCCAAGGTCGTACAGGCCCGCACCGACACCGAGGGCGGCGAGATCGGCCCGGCCGCCATGTACGACGTCTTCCGCGACGAATACCTGCCCAACCCCGCCAACCGGTGGGGCCGGCTCAGCCTCCTGGCCCACCGCCACGAGTCCACTGAAGAACACGACCGCATCAGCGCCGACATCCGCCTCGACGGCGAGATCCGCGAGGTGACCGGCACCGGCAACGGCCCCATCTCCGCCTTCATCGACGCCCTGGGACAGGTCGGCATGCGGGCGCGCGTGCTCGACTACGTGGAGCACGCGATGAGCGCGGGCACCGACGCCAAGGCCGCCTCCTACCTGGAGTGCGACGTCGACGGGCACGTGCTGTGGGGCGTGGGCGTCGACGCCAACGCCACGACAGCCTCCCTCAAGGCCATCATCTCCGCCGTCAACCGCGCCTTCCGCTGACCCGCTCGCCCGAGCCCCTCTACCGGGGCTCGGGCTTTCATACGGCGAGCTTGCAGTCGTGCACCTTGCTGTAGCGCTGTTGTGCGATGCGCATAAGCTCGATCAGATCCTTGATCCCATCCCTACCCTTGGCAATCTGGGCCAGGTAGATGTCAACCATTCGGTCTTTCCCGCCGCAGGTAAACCTTGCGCTCACCTGATATGGATGCTCAGCCAATAGGCCGTTCGTGAGATAGGCGGCCATGCCATCTCCGAGGTCGGCAGGAAGGGTAACCCCGCCATGCCGTGTGTAAACGTTTCGCCTTCCCTCAATCAGAAAGTCTAGATGTTCCTGAGACATGCCGGGGCTTTCCTGTGCCCACCAAACCTCGAGAGATCGGGAGGCGGTGTCAGGAGCCGAGCAATTCCCGTTCCTCTCGTTGCCGTCAATTCTCTCTTCGAGAGGTGCCGTCACACCGCTGACGATGCGCAACGCCTGCGAAGGAACGAGCTTACAGACGTACGGTGCGGAATCCGCGACAGGCAGGGGCTCCGGGGCAGGTGTATGAACGACCTGATTGTCTGGAGAGCAGGCTACGGCCATCATCAGGAGGGAGATCAAGCCCATGCCCAGGCGACAGTACGTCACTTTCCACCTCCAGAGGAGGAGGGAATTTGAAGACCGAGATAATCGTCTACCTCACTGGTCCGGCGGAAGGCGCCACTGAAGTGATCGAGTAGCTCGCTACCTCCCCCATTCTTGCGAGCCCACGCGAGAAACTGGCTGTACTCCTGTGGAGTCATCTCGGTGAAGGGTTTGATCATTGGCGGCGTCCCACTCGCGAATGAGTTATCTTGCAGGTCCAGTCCGTCGAGCAAGCCCTTTTGCAGCATCGCTGACGAGAGCATCTGCTCGCTCAACCTCTCCACGCCCAAGCGATTGCCCGCAAGGGTCTGGTGAGTCTTATCCAGACCTGTACCGTGTTCGGACATGTGGCGTGCCGCTTGTCTCGCAATCTCGTCATACGTGGCTCCGGCGAGCTTGTCGTAACTCTTTCCGAGTATCTCGCCGAAGGCTCCGATGGCCAGTTCGCCTACCTGCTTGGATCCCGGTACCGGAAGCAGTCCGATCGCGTCCCCCACCATCCTCTTTAGCGTCTCGTCCGCTTTCTTATCATCGAGTCCTTGGGCGATCATCCCTTGGCGACGGCTCTCCACAATATGGTTGAAAGGGGATGCTTCCTCCACGGTCCGGTCTGTCAAAGACTGCATGACGTCGGTCCGGTCAACCCGTCCATTCTCATTGAGATCGAAGCGCATGACATCCGCCTCGGTGAATCCCAGCCGTCTCGCGTTGGCAGCGTTGAGGCCCACGGGAGGGACGGTGTCGAGTGCCGCTCGCATGTGTTCGGTCTGTGCGCGTATCAGTGCCTCGAACCCGGCGTCGTTCGAAGTGGCGAGCAGCAACGCGTAGGACATATCTTGCGGCGTGACCTGGCCGAAGGTCGCGTGGTTGAGGTAGAGCCGGGAGAGCTGGTCGATGTTGGCTGAGATCGCGCGGGCCAGGGGGTAGCTCAGGGCCGTATAACGATCAAGAAGGTCCCGGTTCCTGAGTTCCAGGTTGCCGCTGTCGGCCTTGCCGAAGGCGCCTCTTACCTCGGTGGACAGGATTTTCGTCAGGTCGGCTGCCAGTTTCTGGGATGTGGCGTCCTGGCCGGTGGTGGCGGTCACCAGCAGGTCGTTGAACGGTGTGTGGTCCTTCGTGTGGAGGGCGGCTTCCCAGCGGGTCGTCAGCAGGTAGTCCAGGACGGATTTCTTCCATCCGGGCGGAGTGTGGTTCAGCAAGGCATGGGAGGCTTCCCGGCTGGACTTCGCCGCGTGGAACAGGTCGTCGATCACGGACGATTGGGCCTTGGCGCCCGGAGCGCCCGCATGGGTCGCGGGTCTCAGCAGGGTGCCGAGGCCGAGCGCGCCGGCCAAGTCGATGATGGGGAGCTGGGTGCCCGCGAAGACACGGCTCAGTGGCTCCTTGCTCACCGCCCATTCGTCCTTGCGCTGCTCGTACTCGTAGACGATCACGTCGCGTCCGACGGTTTCCATGAACTCCTTCGAGTACGGTGGCTTCCCCTCGTGGGCTCGCCAGATGAGCGCCTGCGCCTGGTAGCCGGAGTACGTCGTGCCACCCGTCTTGTGCTGGGCCCGGCCCTGCTGCACCAGCTGCTGGAGGAAACCGGCGCCCGCGTACGCCGGATTCTCCGGATCCGTTCCTCTGGCCAGAGCGGCGCTCAGCATGCGCAGCGCCTTGCTGCCACCGCTGGAGAGCCGAGCGACGCGTTCGGCGTCGCCGTGGGCTCTGGCGTCGCGCAGTTGGGCGGCGAGCGAGCCGGGGAGCCGCGTCAGGCCCTGGGCACCCAGAGTGCCGAGGAAAGCCTTGACGAACTCAGCATCCCCTCCGCTCGACGCGTATTTCTCCAGCTCGGCCAGCGCTTTGGCGTCACCGTCCGCGGCCTTCAGCGCCGCACGGCCGGCGAGCGTGCCGTCCAGCAGCCCTTCGGCCGCCTCCAGACCGTCGGGCATCTCGAGGAAGCTGCCGGCGGGCGCGCTCCGGCCGAAAGTGATCCTCTGCCGTTGGAGCTCGTGGACGAGTTTCTGCCGCCGCCGTAGGTCTTCGGCCTGTGTGGTGACTCGTCCGGCCAACTGCCGCAGCCGCGCTGCCGGTGACGTGTCGAGCCCCGCGCTCCGAAGTTCACCGTGCAGAGCCTGAGCCAGTTCTTCCAGCCGCCTGGCTGCCTCGGTGTGTTTGCTCGTCATCGTGTCGAAATCGGGCTGCTTGACTCCGGTGAACCTGGTCATGGCTTGTCCGGGATGGACGCCAGCTTCTGGTTCGCGCTGTGGACGGCCTGCCTGAGCAGGTCGCGCAGTTCGCGCTGGTCGGCGTGAAGCTGGGCGTCGAACCGGCCGCCCGTCGGCCCCACCCACGCATCCTTCTCCATCAGGCGGCAGGAGGGATCGAGCGACCACCAGTGCTCGTCGGACAGCCGCTGGATCCGCTGCGCCACGGCACGCATCGCCTCGCGATCGAGGTCAGCCACGTTGATCCCCTCACACGGTTCGCCGCGCCGGAACAGGTCAGGAGGCGGCGCGTCGCCCACATCACCGCACGGTAATCAACAGCACATCAACAAAACAAGTTGAACCACGGTGAAAGGTATGGCGCGTTCGAGGTTTGCCCGCAGATAGGTGTATCGGTATGGCTGATGACAGTTTCGCTTCAGAGTGTGGCGATGTGCGGAGTCATCGTACGATTCGGCCAATGTGCGACATGCCATAACGTGCTGATAGGCACCCGACTTGCCTCGACCGGCACAATGGTCCTGATTCAGTGGCGGCGAAGGCAACGACTCGGTCCGCCAGGAACAGATCTCCCCAGCCGTCCGCGCTCAATTACATTCCTGGAGGGAGAAACACGCCAGACGCCGGGAGAAAGAACCACACCCGGGCGTGGGCGCTGACCAGCATGAACGTCAATGGTATGCCACCATGCTCACCGTCAAACCTCGCACCTGACACCGGTGCGGGTTGCCATTCCCAGCTTCGTGAAGGCAGGAATGTGGTGAACGAAGAGGTACGGATCCTCGCCTTGATCACGCGTCTCCGGGCGCTCGAGGCGAGCACGCATGCCGGAGACGGCAGCTTCACGATGACCGACATCGCCCAGATGCAGGCGGATATCGCCGACATGCGGGCCGAGATGAGACACAATTTCGCGGCTCTCGGCGACGAACTCGCCGCCCTCCGCCGCCATATGGACAGCTGCTTCGCTGTCATCCGCGCCGAACTCATCCCCAGGCTCGGTGCACCCCCGTCCGAAGTGATCAACTAGCCGCCCTCCGGGAGACCAACCGGTTTCCTGGACGGCCTGCTCAGGCCGGCGAGGGAGGTTCGACGCGAATGCAGGACGAATCGGGAACTTCCCTCGTCGGACCGTGGTCAGTCGAATTCGCCACTCTTCACGCCGCTGACGAAGGCATGCCATTCGCCTGGGGTGAAGATGAGAGCAGGGCCGGTGGGGTTCTTACTGTCACGGACACCTCGGCGTCCATGGGACAGTTCGGCCACTTCGACGCAGTTTCCACCGTTGCTGCCCGAGTGAGAGGACTTGATCCAAGTGGCTGCCCGTAGTTCCTGGGTCAGCTTGTCCATCGCCGCGTTGTCTCCTTGATCAGGTTTACGGAATCGCGCTGGGACAGCGCTTCGGAACGGATCCCTTCATATCGCAATGCTAGAGTTTTGACACTTTCTGTCCAGTCTGTTACCTGAGCGTTGGAAGCGGCTTCGACGTATGCCGTGTCCGGGGTCCCGTGAGCCTGTGTGACAGCGAATCCCCCAAGAAGTCCGGTCGTGGAGTAGGCGTCGAGCGGGAGAACCTGGATGGTGATCCGGGGCGCCTGGGATGCTTCGAGAAGACGAGTGAGTTGCGCGGCCATCACAGCGCGACTGCCGATCGGGCGGTGGAGGACACCCTCGTCAAGCACAATCCAGAGGAGGGGTGGTCTGGGCCGCCGAAGGATCGATTGCCGTTCCATGCGCGCGGCCAGGTGCTCTTCGACCTCCTCCGGTGTCACACCAGGTTCGCCGCTCAGAATGGCCCGAGCGTAGTCCGCCGTTTGGAGCAGACCGGGCACGATGAGCGGCTCCCACGTTCTGATCGTCTCTGCTGTGGCTTCGACGTCGAGCCAGGGTCGGAACCACGACGGAGCCGATGCGTGGCTCACCATCGGCCAGAGCCGCATCAGCGCACCCTCCGCCTCGAGCGTCTCGTCGCAGAGCCGGGCGAACTCCTCGGTCGGTGCCCGCCTGGCTGTCTCGATCATGCTGATCGTGCCGACGGAATAGGACACCTCCTTCGACAGGCGGAGCTGGGACCAACCTCGGGCCTTGCGGTATCGCCGTAGCTCGAAGCCGAAGAGCGCGGTCGGCGAGTCGGCGGGGCAAAGCTCGCTTTCCTTGGGCACCTGACCTCCGGGGTTCCACCGGCGTTTCAACCGGAGCTTCACTACAACGGTTGATCGCAATTCGAATCCAACCCACTACTAAGTGTAGTCAAAGCTTGGGATCGTCGTACGGCAGACAGAGGTCGGCGACTTCGAGTAGGTGAAACCGTGCAAGCAGCGAGTTCCGGGCCGCAGGTCATCGGTTCGATTCATCTGGCGGGCATTCGTGAGTCCGTTCCCCGGGCACGTGCCGAGGTGCGCAGATGGCTGGGGGACGACCACCCTGCAGTCGACGAGGCCGTGCTGGCCGTGTCCGAGCTCATGACAAACGCCCTCCGGCACTCCGACGCCAAGCCGTACGACCTCATCGGTCTCACGGTCGCGGCGACCGGCGGGACGGTCTATGTCGGTGTGCGGGATCCCGGCTCCACGTTCTCCGCACCCCATATCCGGCAGGAGCCGGAGGCGGATGACGGGCGCGGATTGCTGATCATCAACGAGATCGCCCAGGAATGGGGCGTGCGGGAGCATGGCCACGGGCTTGGCCGCACCGTATGGTGCGCCATCCGAGCCGTCTCTCCTGTCGTCACATCAGCGCCCGCACCGGCCGAGGGTGCGGCGGTCGAGATCGGGTAGCCGGTCGACCGTCAGTGTCGGCTCGGGCCTATCCGGTCATCGAGAGGATGAGTTTGCCGCGGGTGTGCCGGGCGAGGGCCTGGTCGAGGGCTGCCGACGCCTGGTCGAGGGAGAGCGTTTCGAGTTGCGGCGGGCGCAGGTGACCCTGGCCGATCTGCTCCGCCAGGCCGGTGAGAGCGGCCGTGGTGACCATGGTCATGGTGTTGACGGCGGTCAGGCCGCGGTCGGTCAGGGTCTGCTCGTCGGCGCCCAGGGCGCAGGACGCCACTCGCCCGTCCGGTTCGAGGTGTGTGCTGAGCCCGGTGACCAGGTCCTTGTCGCCGGAGGTGTCGAGCAGGGCGCTGATCCGGCCCGGCCGGAGGGCGGCGAGTGCTTCCTCGGTGTTCCCGGCGGTGTAGTCGATGACGTGGGCGGCGCCGAGTTCGCGGGCGTACTCGGCGTTCTCCCCGCGGCAGACGGCGATCACGGTGGCGCCGTGGCCGGCGGCGAGCTGGACCAGGATGCTGCCGACGCCGCCGGTGGCGCCGACGACGAGTACGGTCCGCCCGGCGCTCACCGGGGCCGCGTCCAGCAGGGTGAGTGCGGTCGCTCCAGGCGTGGGCAGGGCTGCCGCCTCGGCATGGCTCAGCTTCGCGGGTTTGCGGGTGATGGCGGCGGCGGACATGACGGCGTACTCGGCGTAGGTGCCCTCGCCGAAGTAGGTCTTGCCCGCCGATCCGAACACCTCGTCGCCGGGATCCACGTCCACGACCCCGCTGCCGACCGCGTCGACGACTCCCGAGGCGTCCGTCCCGGGGATCAGCGGTAAGCGGTGCTCGGCCATCTCCCGCATGAAGCCCTGCGCGGAGAACGCGTCGACGGGGTTGACCCCGGCGGCCTGGACATGTACGCGGACCTGGCCTTCCCCGGGCTCGGGGACCGGAACGCCCCGGATCTCCCCGGGGGCTCCAAGGGAATCGATGATGTAGGCGAGCACCGCTGGTCCTCCTTCGCTTTTCCGTAACAAGCCAAGAACGTACAGCTTTAGATCGTCTAGAACAAGAACATCTCGCTTTGGTCTAGTATCGGGGCATGGAGCAGCAGGCTGCCGGGCCCGCCGGTTTGGAGGAGTCGGCGATGTGGCTGATGGCGCGCATCGTCCAGCAGATCCGCGCCAGGACCACCGACCGGCAGGCCGAGGAGCAGACCTCCATCACCCCTCGCGAGTTCGTGGTGTTGTCCACCGCCGACGGCCGGGCCCTCACCCAGCTGGAGCTGGGGCAGGCCGCGGGGATCGACAAATCCACCCTCGTGATCACCCTGGACGACCTCGAACGCCGCGGTCTGGTCTGCCGCCGGCCGGCGCCCGCGGACCGGCGTCGCCGCGTCATCGAGATCACCGGCGCGGGCCGCGACGCTCTCGCCCAGGTCGGCCGGCTCATGCGGGAAGTCGAGAACGAAGTGCTGGGAGGCCTGGCGGCCGATGAGCGCGAGGAACTGCTCGCTTTCCTGCGCCGCGTCGTCACCACCGAGATGACCGAGTCCCGGCCGCAAGGCTCCTGCGTCTAGCTGCGCACCGTGTCCGTCCGGCCCGCCGGATGGGTGGATCAGGTCGCTTCCGCCGGTTCGGGCGCCTCCTCCGACGCTCCCCGATGTGCCATCCTGATCGGCATCTCTCCTCGCAAGCTCGAAGGCTCGAAGGCTCGAAGGAAGGGTCGTGTGGACTTTCGCATCATGGGGCCGCTCGAGGTGCGCGACGGCGAGCGGGATCTGACGCCCACGACACCCAAGCTGCGCGATCTGCTGGCCATGTTCCTGCTCAACGCCGGTCACCCGCTGACGGTCGAGCGGCTGCGGCGGCTGTTGTGGCCCCGCGAGGGAGGCGATCGCTCCGATTCCCTGGTCCGCGGCTACGTCGGCCGGCTCAGGCAGCTGCTCGGCAAGGACGTGATCGGCACGGTGTCGGGGTCGTACGTGTTGTCCCTCGGCGACGGCGGGCTCGACGTCGACCGGTTCCGGCTGCTGGTCGACAGGGGCGCCTACGACGAGGCGCTGACGTTGTGGCGCGGCGAGGTGCTGGAGGACGTCGACCCGGAGGGCGAGCGGTGGTCGGAGACGCGCCGGCTGCGCGAGGAACTCGGTGAGCTGCGCCTGCTCGCCCTCGAACGCAGGCTGCAGGCCGGCCTGGACGCGGGCCGCCACCGCGAGCTGCTGGCCGAGCTACGCGGGCTGACCCGGCGACATCCGACGTGGCAGCGCTTCCGCGGCCAGTACATGCTGGCCCTCTACCGCAGCGGCCGCCGGGTGGACGCGCTGGCCGCGTACGCGGTGCTGCGCGACCAGCTCGACGGCGGCCACGCGATCGAGCCGGACCCGGAGTTGCAGCTGCTCTACCACCGCATGTTGTACGACGACGCGTCGCTGCACGTGTCGGCGGGTCCCCCGGTGCTGCTGCCGCCCGACGTGGCGGGTTTCACGGGCCGGACCGCCCTGCTCGACCAGGTGATCGGCGGCCTGGTCGTGGTGCACGGGCAGGCGGGCGCGGGCAAGTCGGCGCTGGCCGTGCACGCGGCCTGGCGGGGGCGTGAGGCTTTCCCCGACGGCATCCTGTACGCCGACCTGCGCGAGACGACGGCGCCGTCGGCGGTGCTCGAGGACTTCCTGCGCTGGCTGGGCTGCCCCGCCCAGGCGATCCCCGCGTCGCTGGCGCAGCGCGAACGGCTCTTCCGCACGTACGCCGCCGCCCGCAAGCTGCTGGTGGTGCTCGACAACGCGACCGGCGAGGCCCAGGTACGGCCGCTGCTGACGTCCTGCCCGACGGTCGTGACCAGCCGTTCCTCGCTCGGCGGGCTGACCGGGGCGCGCCGGTTGTCCATCGGCGTGCTGGACGACAAGGAGGCGCTCGACCTGCTCGCGCGGTGTTCCGGCCGCACGCCGGACGACGCCATGCGCAGGCTGGCGCGGTTCTGCGGCGGGCTGCCGATCGCGCTGCTCATCGCCGGTTCCCGGCTGGCGGCCAGGCCGGAGTGGACCGTCGACTACCTGGTTCGCCTGCTGGAGGACGAGCACGAGCGGCTCGACCGGCTGCATGCCGGCGACCAGACGGTGCGCAGCGCGCTCGCCATCGGCTTCGACGGGCTGCCGGAGCCGGCCAGGCTGACGTTGCGCGGGCTCGGTGCGTTGTCGGCGCCCGACGTCGCCGACTGGGTGACCGAGCAGCTCGGCGGGCAGGCCGAGACGCTGGTGGACGCGGGCCTGCTGGAGACGTCCGGGGTCGACGTGGCGGGCCAGGTTCGTTATCGCATGCACGACCTGACCAGGTTGTTCGCCCGCGAGCAGCCCGTCCCCGGGGTGCTGGCGCGAGTGGCGGCCGTGGTGCTGGACAGGGTGCGGGCCTCGCGGTTCCCGCTGGTGTCGGGCGACCCTGCCACGGCCGTGGCCACCAGGGACATCAGGGAGTCGGTCGAATGGCTGGCGGCCGAGCGGGCGTTCCTGGTGAGCCTGGTCGCCGACCTGCACGCGGCGGGGCTCGACGACGAGTGCTGGCGGCTGGCGCACCTGCTGGGGCCCTTCCTCGAACGCCACCGCTACCTCGACGACTGGCGTACGGTGACCGGACCCGCGCTGGAGTCGGCGCGGCGGTCGGCCGGCGACCGGGGCGAGGCGCTGATCCTGCTGGATCTGGGTGACCTGCACCTGGCGGAGCGGGAGTGGCAACGCGCGTACGAACGGCTGGAGTGCGCCCTCGACATGGTCAGGCGGCAGGGCCGCGCCCGCGACGTCCACCACGCCGTACGCCGCCTGGCCCGCGTCCACCTGGAGCTGGGACGGCTGGAGGAGGCCGAGCGGACACTGCGTACCTGTCTGAAGGAGGCCGGCAACGAGCGCGACACGGCCGACGCCGAGCGGGTGCTGGGCGCGGTGTTGCGCCGCACCGGCCGGCTCGACGAGGCCGGCGAGCTGCTGGCTGCCGCCGTCGGGCGGCTGGCCGAGCTGGGCGACCGCCACCGGCAGGCCGACACGCTGCTCGACCTGTCGGCGGTACGCCTGGCGCAGGCCGCCAAACCGGCCGCCAGGGCCGCCGCCGAGCAGGCCAGGGGCATCGCCGTACGCCTCGGCGACCGGCTGCTCGACGCGCACGCGCTGCTGGCCCTGGCCCGGGTCAACCGGGCGGAGGGCGCGACCGGGCGGGCGCGCGAGCTGGCCGGGGCGGCGCTGGAGGTCTTCGAGCAGACCGGCGACCGGCAGGCCGCCGCCAACACCCGGGCGTTCCTGGCACAGATCCCGCAGTGACGCCGCAGCGACACCCGCGATGTCTCACACGGCCAGCAGGCGACGTACGTCCTCGCGGTGCAGGTCCTCGGCGGTGCCGGTGCGCACCACGTGCCCGCCGTCGAGGATGGCGAACGTGTCGGCCAGCCGCAGCGCGATGTCCAGGTACTGCTCCACGAGCAGCACGGGAAGGCCGTCGGCGTGCAGGCGTTCGATGACGGCCTCGATCTCCAGGATGATCGACGGCTGGATGCCCTCGGTCGGCTCGTCGAGGATGAGCATCCGTGGCCTGGTCACGAGGGCGCGGGCGATGGCGAGCTGCTGCTGCTGGCCCCCCGACAGGTGGCCGGCGCTGCGTTTGAGCAGCGGCTTGAGCGCGGGGAAAAGGTCGAGGGCCTCGTCGAGGGCCTGCTTGGGCTGCTTGGCGGCCTCCAGGGTCACCATCAGGTTGCCGTGGACCGACAGCTGGGGGAAACACTGGTGGCCCTGCGGCACGTACCCCATGCCGAGCCGCACCCGCTCGTGCGGCTTGAGTCTCGTGACGTCGCGGCCGTCGAACGTGACCGTGCCGGCCACCGTGGGCAGCACCCCCATGACGGTGTTGAGCAGCGTGGTCTTGCCGACGCCGTTACGGCCCATGACGCACACGAGCTGCCCGGCGCCCACCTCCAGCGAGACGCCGAACAACACGCGCGCCCTGCCGTACCCGGACTCAAGGCCTGTGACCGACAACATCGCTCGCCTTCCTCCCCAGGTAGACCTCCTGCACGCGGGGGTCGGCGCTGACCTGGCCGACCGAGCCCTCCACGAGCACCCTGCCCTCGTGCAGGACGGTCACCGTCGAGGCGTGCCGCCGCAGGAACTCCATGTCGTGCTCCACCACGACCACCGTGTGGTCGTCGGCGATCCGCGTGAGCAGCTCGCCGGTGCGCTCGCGCTCGTCCTTGGACATGCCGGCGACCGGCTCGTCCAGGAGCAGCAGCCGGGGCCGCTGCGCCAGCAGCATCCCGATCTCGAGCCACTGGCGCTGGCCGTGGGAGAGAACCCCGGCTGAACGTCCGGCGAGGTCTTCGAGCCCGGTCCTGGTGAGCGCCTCGGCGACGGCCTCCGATACGCCTCTGCGCCGCCTGGCCAGCGTCCACAGCGGCCTGCGGAAGCCGGCGGCGAGGTCGAGGTTCTCGATCACGGTGAGCTCCTCGAAGACGACGGACGTCTGGAACGTGCGGCCGACGCCGAGCCGTACGATCTGGTGCTCTTTCCTGCCCACCAGGTCGTGGCCGGCGAAGCGCACGCTGCCCGCCGCCGGCCGGGTCAGTCCGGTGATCACGTCGATCAGGGTGGTCTTGCCGGCGCCGTTGGGCCCGATGAGGAAGCGCAGTTCGCCGTCGGGCACGGTCAGGTTCACGCCGTCGAGCGCGCGGAAGCCGTCGAACACGACCTGGACGTCACGTAGGTCGAGCACGTCGCCACCTCTCCGCCACCCCGATGATCCCCTTCGGGGCGAGCGTCATGACCAGGATGAACAGGGCGCCCTGCAGGTAGAGCCAGCCGTCGGCGAACTGCTCGCTGAACGCCGTCTGCGCGTAGCCCATGACGACGGCGCCGAGCACGGCCCCGGCCAGCGCGTGCCGGCCACCGACCGCCACCGCGACGACCAGCTCCAGCGACGGCACCACGCCGAGCAGGGCGGGCGAGATGATGCCGACCACGGGGACGAACAGCGCGCCCGCCAGTCCCGCCATGCCCGCCGACAGGGCGAAGGTGACGGTCTTGACCAGGGCCGGGTCGTAGCCGAGAAAACGCACCCGGTCCTCGCCGTCCCTGACCGCGACGAGCAGCCGGCCGTACCGGCTGTTCACCAGTTGCCGGGTGGCGAGGTAGAGCACTCCCAGGACGGACGCCACCACCAGGTAGAGGCCGCGCTGCGTGGAGTCCTCGGCGAGGTCCTGGCCGAACAGGTCGAAGAAGTTCGTCATGCCGTTGGTGCCGCCGGTCAGGCCCTGCTGCCCGACCAGCAGGATGACCATGGCGGCGGCCAGCGCCTGGGTGAGGATCGCGAAGTACGCGCCGCGCACGCGCTGCCGGAACACCAGCGTGCCGAGCACGGCCGCGATCAGCATCGGCCCCAGCACGGCGGCGGCCAGGGCGAAGACCGGGTGGGCGAACGGCACCCACAACGCGGGCAGCTCCTCCACCCCGCTCCACACCATGAAGTCGGGCAGCCCGCCGCCCTCGGTGAGCTTGAGGTACATCGCCATGGAGTAGCCGCCGAGCCCGAAGAACACGCCCTGGCCGAGGGTGAGCATGCCGCCCTGCCCCCAGGCCAGCCCGATGCCGAGCGCGACGATCGCGTAGCACAGGTACTTGGCCAGCAGGCTCAGCCGGAACGGCTCCAGCAGCAGCGGAGCGGCCACGAGCACGAGCACCGCCACGGCCGCGAAGGGCAGGTTTCTTCTGATCATGTCAGCGCCCTCGACCTGAGCACGAACATGCCCTGCGGCCGCACCTGCAGGAACGCGATGACGGCGGCGAGCACGATGACCTTCGCCAGCGAGGCGTCCGACCAGAACTCCGCGTACGAGTTGAGCAGGCCCAGCCCGGCGGCCGCGAGCACGGCCCCGCGCAGCTGCCCGAGCCCGCCCGCCACGACGACGAGGAACGCGTCGACGATGTAGTACGTGCCCAGCGCCGGCCCGACGGGCCCGATGAGCGTCAGCGCCACGCCGGCCACGCCCGCCAGCCCCGACCCCACGAAGAAGGTCAGCATGTCCACCCGGCCGGTGTCGATGCCGCTGGTCGCGGCCAGCCGCCGGTTCTGCACGACGGCCTGGGTCCTGCGCCCGAGCCTGGTGCGGGTGAGGTAGGCCCAGACGGCGACCACCCCGGCCACCGCGAGCCCCATGATGAACAGCCGGTTGCAGGGCAGGACGCCGATCCCTCCCGACAACCACGCGGGAGCGGGCACCTGTACGTTGGGTGCGCCGAACAGGTCGCGGGCGAGCTGCTGCAGCACGAGGCTGACGCCCCAGGTCAGCAGCAGCGTGTCCAGAGGGCGGCCGTAGAAGTGCCGGATGGCGGCCCGTTCGAGGACCAGCCCCATGGCGCCGGCGACCAGGAACGCCGCGGGCAGCGCCGGCACGAGGTCGCCCAGCAGGTACGCGGTGTACGCCCCTGCCATGATGAACTCGCCGTGCGCCATGTTGATCACGCCCATCTGCCCGAACGTGAACGTGAGCCCGAGCGCGATGAGCAGCAGCACCGCCCCGATGGACAACCCGATCGGCAGCTGGTTGACGAAGGCGGACATCACTGACCGGCCAGCCCGGCCGCCCACGGGTAGCCCTTGAGGTAGGGGTCCGGCTTGATCGGCTCACCGGAGTCCCACACCTGCTTGATCAGGCCGTCGGGCTGGACGACGCCGATGCGGGCGGTCTTGTACAGGTGCTGGCTCTCGCCGTCGATGGTGACCAGGCCCTCGGGGCGTTCGAGCGCGATGCCGCCCGCGGCCTTCCTGACCGCCTCGACCTCGGTCGTACCGGCCTTCTTGACGGCCTCGGCCCACAGGTAGACGGCGTTGTAGCCGGCCTCCATGGGGTCGCTGGTGACCTTGTCCTGGCCGTACCTGGCCTTGTACGCCTTGACGAACGCCTTGTTCGCGGGGGTGTCGGTGGTCTGGTAGTAGTTCCAGGCGACCGGCTGGCCGACGACGTTGTCCACGCCGATGCCGGTGACCTCCTCCTCGGCGATGCTGACCGACAGCACCGGCATGCTCTCCGCCGTGGCTCCCGTGCTCTTGAGCGCCTTGAAGAACGCGACGTTCGAGTCGCCGTTGAGGGTATTGAAGACGGCGTCGGGCCTGGCCTGCGTGACCTTGTTGACCAGCGTGGAGTATTCGGTGTGGCCGAGCGGGGTGTACTCCTCGCCGAGGATCTCCATGCCGTTCGCGGCCGCGTACGCCTTGATGATCTTGTTGGCGGTGCGGGGGAAGACGTAGTCGCTGCCCACCAGGAACAACCGCTTCTTGCCCTGTTCCTTCAGGTAGTCGAGGCCGGGGATGATCTGCTGGTTGGTGGTGGCGCCCGTGTAGAAGATGTACGGCGAGCTCTCCAGCCCTTCGTACTGCACCGGATACCACAGCAGAGCCTTGTAGCGTTCGAAGACCGGGAGCATCGCCTTCCTGCTGGCCGACGTCCAGCCGCCGAAGACGGTGGCGACCTTGTCCTGCTTGATCAGTTTCGTGGCCTTCTCGGCGAACGTGGGCCAGTCGGAGGCGCCGTCCTCCACCACGGGCACGAGTTGCCTGCCGAGCACACCCCCGGCCTTGTTGATCTCTTCGATGGCGAGGAGTTCGGCGTCGCGCACGGTGACCTCGCTGATGGCCATCGTGCCGCTGAGCGAGTGGAGGATGCCGACCTTGATGTCGCCGGAGCCGGCGTCAGGCCCGGCGTCAGGCCCGGCGTCCGATCCGCAGGCCGCAAGGGACAGGACGAGGATCGCGGAGACAATCGGGCGGGGGATGCGCACAGCCGTTCCTTCCTGCCGACCGGTACTGCGAGAAAGGTGAACCCGCGAGATTTCACGGGAAGATCCCGCGCGTTAAGACACGATTGCCGGATGTTCACAAGCGCACATATTTCGACATACGGCGGTGCGGCGCGACGGCGAAACCCTGCCGACATCACCCGGCAACAGCCAGGAAACGGCCGGTTCTTAGGGTCCGGCCATGCGGCTTACCTCACACGAGCAGGAGCGGCTGCTCATCCACGTCGCCGCCGGGGTGGCGCGTGAGCGGCAGGCCAGGGGCCTGCGGCTCAACCATCCCGAGGCTACCGCCGTCATCGCGTCGTTCCTCATGGAGGGCGCCAGGGACGGGCGCAGCGTCGCCGACCTGATGGAGGCCGGACGGTCGGTGCTCGACCGCGCCGACGTCATGGACGGTGTGCCCGAGATGCTGGAGAGCGTGCAGGTCGAGGCCACGTTCCCCGACGGCACGAAGCTCGTCACCGTGCACAGGCCGATCCCGTGATCCCGGGCGAGTACGTACACCCCGAGGGGGCCGTCGAGCTCAACCCGGGCCGCGAGCGGGTCACCGTGCGGGTGGTCAACACCGCCGATCGGCCGGTCCAGGTGGGCTCTCACTACCATTTCGCGGCCGCCAACCCGGGGCTGGAGTTCGACAGGAAGGCGGCCTGGGGGATGCGGCTCGACGTGCCGTCCGGGACGGCGGTCAGGTTCGAGCCGGGCGTCGAGCGCGACGTGCGGCTGGTGCCGATCGCGGGTGGCCGGGTGGTGCCGGGCCTGCGGCCGGAGCAGGCGGGGCCGCTCGATGGCTGAGCTCTCGCGTGCGCGCTACGCGGCACTGTACGGGCCGACCACCGGCGACCGGGTCCGGCTGGCCGACACCGACCTGTTCATCGAGGTCACCGAGGACCGCGCGATGGGCCCGTCGGGAGCCGGCGACGAGGCCGTCTTCGGCGGCGGCAAGGTCATCCGCGAGTCGATGGGCCAGTCGCGGGCCACCCGCGCGGAGGGCGCGGCCGACCTCGTCATCACCGGCGCGCTCATCCTCGACCACTGGGGCGTGGTGAAGGCCGACGTCGGCGTCCGCGACGGCCGGATCCAGGCCATCGGCAAGGCCGGCAACCCCGACACGATGGACGGCGTCGACCTGGTCATCGGGCCGTCCACGGAGGTGCTGGCGGGCAACGGCAAGATCCTCACCGCCGGGGCCGTCGACTCCCACGTGCACCTCATCTGCCCGCAGTCGCTCGACGAGGCCATCGGGTCGGGGGTCACCACGATCGTCGGGGGCGGCACGGGACCCGTCGAGGGCACCAAGGCGACGACCGTCACCGGGGCCTGGTACCTCGGCCGGATGCTGGAGTCGCTCGACGCGTACCCGCTGAACTTCGCGCTGCTCGGCAAGGGCAACACGGTCAGCGCGGCGGGGCTGTGCGAGCAGCTCGCCGCCGGGGCCTCCGGTTTCAAGCTGCACGAGGACTGGGGCTCGACGCCCGCCGCCATCGACGCCTGCCTGCGCGTGGCCGAGGAGGCGGGCGTCCAGGTGACGCTGCACACCGACACGCTGAACGAGGCCGGGTTCGTCGAGTCGACGCTGGAGGCCATCGGCGACCGGACGATTCACGCCTATCACACGGAAGGGGCGGGCGGCGGGCACGCGCCCGACATCATCCGCGTGGCCGGCCGGCCCAACATCCTGCCGTCCTCCACCAACCCCACCCGGCCGCACACCGCCAACACGCTCGACGAGCACCTCGACATGCTGATGGTCTGCCACCATCTCAACCCGGCCATCCCCGAGGACCTCGCCTTCGCCGAGTCGCGCATCAGGCCCTCGACGATGGCGGCCGAGGACGTGCTGCACGACCTCGGGGCGATCTCGATGATCGGGTCCGACTCGCAGGCGATGGGGCGGATCGGGGAGACGATCATCCGTACGTGGCAGACGGCGCACGTGATGAAGGGGCGGCGGGGTTCGCT